>URTH01000046.1 GCA_900550775.1 uncultured Eubacteriales bacterium
GAGCATAACTTCCCGGACTTTTTGGACAATCTGTCCAGCTGTAAGTCGCCGCATCAGATGTTTGGCGCAATCTTAAAGACCTACTATGCAGAAAAAGAGGGCATTGACCCCAAAAACATTGTCAATGTTTCGGTGATGCCCTGTGTCGCAAAGAAGTTTGAAAGCAGCCGTGAAGAGATGGAGGCAGCCGGTCTGCGCGATGTGGATATCGTAATCTCCACCCGTGAGCTTGCCAAGATGATTAAGGAGGCCGGTATTCAGTTTACCGAGCTGCCGGAGGAAGCGTTTGACGCACCCTTTGAGGAGGCCAGCGGCGCCGGCGTAATCTTTGGCGCAACCGGCGGCGTTATGGAGGCCGCACTGCGCACGGTCGCTGAAAAGATTACCGGAAAAGAACTCCAGTCGATTGAATTTGCACAGGTGCGCGGCACTGACGGCATCAAGGAGGCAACGGTGCCGGTCGGCGATTTGAATGTCCGTATCGCGGTTGCGCACGGTCTCGGCAATGCGCGGAAACTTCTGGAGCGCATCCGCAGCGGCGAAGCCAGCTACGAATTTATCGAAATCATGGCATGCCCCGGCGGTTGTGTAACCGGCGGCGGTCAGCCCATCGTTTCGGCAAGAAAGCAAATGGATATCAACCTGAAGGCAGAACGTGCCAAGGCACTTTACAGTGAGGACGCCAACGCGCCGATCCGCAAGAGTCATGAGAACCCGGATATCATCAAGCTGTATGAGGAATTTCTCGGCGAGCCTGGCGGACACAAAGCACACGAGCTTTTGCACACCCACTATCACGCACGGCCGAAATTCTAATCTGCCGCAGCAAAACGAAACCAAAAGAACGGAGCAGACCATACGTGGTCTGCTCCGTTTTATGTTATGGTATGGTGTTTTAGCGGATCGTCAGAAGGTCATCTTCGCCCCAGGTCAGGCTGTCTCTGCTCCGCAGACTCTGCACCAAAGTTCCCTCTGCACGGTAGGTACCCGGACTGATGACCCTTGCATAGTAATAATAGAGTCTGCCGGTGTAGAAACGGCTGTTGTAGTCATAAAACCGCACCTTTTGACCGTCCGCCTCCGCATAGCGCAGGCAGCCGAGTCCAAACCGTCCCGTCTCGTTTTCGTCCATCTTTGCGGAATTCTCGACATAAGCCAGCCCGGCCGGCAGGTAATCGGTCACGGAATATGCGCCGTCTAACGCCAAATCGCTGTAATCAATCCAGAGGTTCACCCGTACCAGGTCGCCCTCACGCAGTTCCTTGGTCGCGTTTTCATCGCCAACCTTATAATAGCGGCGTTTTACCTGAATCCGCGAATCCATCGCCGTGTCGGCATCAATAGCCTTTGCTCTGGCAGTAAGCACCTCCACATCGCCGTTGACCTCTAAGATCTCCAGTTCGTCCATTTGACTGCCCGGCACCGTCAGCACAAAGCTGCCAAAGTCTTTCAGATCAGCGGTTTTGGTATCGCCAAAGAGCCGATAGGTCACACTGCCCGTCTCTGCCGTGCTGTCTCTCAATGCTTCTTTCAGGTAAGAAACCTCCTCTAGGTTAATGAGCGCGTCCTCGGTCTCGTTTTCGATACTGTAACGGTACAGGCCGTCCCGCTCCGGCTTTTGCAATACAGCCGCCAGATAGGCCGTCTGCGCCGTCAGCGTTCGGATTTTATCCCGGCTGTCCCCGACCGAAAGAATCGCATACGGCTCTGATTTCTCAATAGAAGGCAGGAGATACCGATCATAGATTGCAGACGCTGTCTCCGTCTCTCCGAGCGAGAGGTAGGCAAGCGCCAGATAAATCGCATCCTGCGCGTCCATCGTATCCATCTCCGAAAAGCGCTGCAAATCATCCAGCACCGGCTCGCCCAGCTGCGTCAGACCATAGAGGGCGCAAAGCTTACTGTCCTCATTTTCTCCTTCATACCGGTCATACAGATACCTGCGCAGCGTATCAAAATTCCATGCATCCTTAAAATAGGGCATGAGCCGCACAGTGAGATTCAAATCGCTCTGTGCATAGGGCAGCATCGCCGCACCGCCGTCCTCTTTTTGATAAGCGGTCGGATCAAAGTAAACGGTTTCCTCTTCGGCAAGATCCGGGAAATACGTGCGAATCAGTTCCTTTGCCGCGGTCGCTGCCGCATACTTTTCAACCCGGTCACCGTATACGCTGCAAAGATTCAGCAGCCGATACAAATACTGACCTCTGCCGCGGTCGGTAAAGATCACGTGGCTCAGCCCTGTGCTGTCCGCCGAAATCCGCATTCCGGCCGACGCGCTCTCACGGTTCACCGTCTGTTTCTGCCGATATCCGTCGATCACGCGGTACGGATGCTCAATGCTATCCTGCTTTCCCTGCTCCGTCTGCGCCGCAATCACCAGGCAGTCCTCACCGGCAAAGTACATCTCCCACAAGGGAATCGTCACATGCTGATACGCCTTTGCGGTCGCCGTCTGCTTTTCCTCCGGGTTACTCTTGCGGTAAACCGTAAAGGTCACCGTCTCATCACGGTTCAGTCCATCGCCGTATGCGCTGACCGAGAGGGACGGAATGTCTCCCGTTAAGAAGGTGCTGTTAAGTGCATAGTTGATAAACATGGGCTGGCTGACCGCGATCGCTTGCACCAGGTTACCGGCCATGTAGTCCTCGGTCACGCCGGACAGGGTCAGCCGCCAAGCGGTGATGTTATCCGGCAGCGTAAAGCTGTATACCGCCTCTCCGTTCTCGTTGGTCCTGATCCGATCAAACAGCGCCGTATCCCGAAAATCGCTGCGTGCATCAATTGCGCCCTCTTCCTCAGCCGGCTCCGGCTTACTGCTTGCACGATCTTCCGCTGCACACGCCGCCTCCTTTGCGTTGTTAGCACCGCCGATTCCGCCGGAAGCCCTTCCCATATCACCGTCCTCGGCAGAGTGCGTTGCAGCGCTTCGCAAAAGGCCGTGACCGACGTTTTGGTATAAATCGCGCAGCGTATCCACTGCGTGATCGCGCAGAGAAAGCTGTGCCTCATCCACCACACTGAGGTTTAAATCGGCCTGTTTCGGATTTCCGTTTTGATCCTTCACCGTAATCGTCAGCTGACAGGTGTCACCGGGCAGATACTGTTCCTTATCCGTCTGTACCGAAATGTTCAGCGCCTCATCTTCCAGCGCGTACCGCAGATTTTGATACATGCGATAACCCGACTGATAATGTCTGCCGTCAAAATAGTATGCCATCACATAAAAGTTTGGCGCATCCTCCTTGCGGAAGGTGTCACGGTATTCGTTTTGTGTGATGCGATAATCTACGATTCCGTTTCGCGCCTTTACAAAGAGTGTTTGCCCTTTTTCTGCCGCGTCCTTGCCCTCTTTTAAGGTAAGCGCTACTTCCTCGCCGTCCCGATAGCTTTCTTTGGCGCCGTCCAGGTAACAACCCGCATCTTCCGCATCATAGAACGACCAACGGTCATACAAATACTGTTCTTCCGTGATGGTGCGGCCTGCCGCATCGGCGGCGGTCAGCACCACATAATAGCGCTCGCCGTCACGGTTTGGCAGATTCCACTGTTCTTTTGCCGTGCCGTTTTCATCGGTCGTCATGGCAAATGTCTTGATCTTTTCTTCTTTCGTCTCATAAATGTATCGGGGTACATTCTTCTTTTCAATAAAATCGTATTCGGTGCCGTCCTGAATCTTTTCTTCATAGGAACGGTACACCTCGGCCTTTACCTTGCGGCCTGCCGCCGGTGCTGCCAGATAGTCCCCGTAGTGCGCTGCACTGCCGTCCAAAAGGCGCTCCAGAGTCACATCGTTAAGAGATACCTGCACCGATGCGGTCTTTCCGTTCCGCGTACCCTCCGCCGCCATGGCGGTATCGCGCTGAAAGACCCGTACGCTACACTCGTCTCCGATCTCGCCCAGCTCCGGCATGGTTGCACTCACCTTGACACGGATCGCGCTTTCCGGCCCGTGATACTCTGCGGCCGCCGCCGGTGCAGTAAAGGAGATGACCGCGTTGCCGTCCGCATCGGTCACTGCCGTTCCGCTTGCGATCACGTCATAGCGGTAACCCTCCTCGTCCCACGAATCGCCTGACACCTGATAAGTAACCGCCAGATCCGGCAGCGGCGTTCCCTCATAAAAGGCCGCCTTGATCGCCGCATTTACGGTATCGCCGGCAAAGATCGCGGCTTTGTCCGCCGAGACACTGAGGCTGTATGCCGGTTTTTGATAATCTGCAACCTCAAAATAAACCTGACCTAAGGTGATATTATTTTCTTCCTTATAGTTCCCCTGATAAACCGTAATGCAATAGCCGCCGGACGAGAGCGCCGGCAGCGTCATCTTGCCGGAATACACACCGTTTTCTACGGTAAAGGTCTGCTTTTGCAATACGGAATGGGCGTCGCGCCAGTAGCCTTGGCTCAGCACCGCCGTCACACTGCCGACCGCACCGCGCTCCCGTTGTCTGGGCTTTGCAAAGCCCCACAGAGAAACCGCATCCGATTTTTGGTACAAAGACCGATCGGTCTGCAGTACCGTCCAGTAATCGTCCCGTCTCGCCTCGCTACCGTCAGCCGCATACGGATCCTGTGTGCCGACAAAGACGCAGCGACCCTCCGCCGATGTGACAAAAAGCTCAGTAATGCGCTCAGACGGCTCGGTGACTACAGCCAATCCGTTCTCGTCCGTCCGATAGACTGCGCCGGTTGCCGCGCTCTTAACTTCCGCATTGCCGACAGCCTTGCCCGTTTTGATACTGTTGACCCATACCAGCGTTTTGTCCGCATCGCTGATCACCTGCAGCGGCAGATCGCTGATTTGCAGCACCATATACTCGGTGTTTTGTCCACACTGCACCGCAAGAAGGTAAAAACCCTCCTCCAGGCGATCCGGCAGCGTAATGCTTGCGCTGCCATAGACCGACAGTTCCTCTGCCGTAAACTGCATCACACATTCCATCTGCTGCGCATCTTCGCCGATGTCCTTCGGGCGGCTCACCGACGCCCAAACCGGAAACGCCTGCATGGCGCGCACGTCCTGTATTGCCTTTTGATCCTCGGCATACCGATAGACACGAACCGCGGCGTCAACGGATTTTTTATTGCTGTCATACACCCAAAGGTCAACAGTGGGCGCGGCCGTGGCAGAAAACTCCTCATAATTAGAGGATAGCCACAGAGAGGTTCCCGTCTCCTCCTCTTCCTCGCTGCCCGGCTCTGCCTCGGTCTCAAAGGAGAACACGGTATCTTCCGCAATCCGGCCGCCGCTGATCGGGCTGACAAGACCGGCCGCCGCCACGACCGTGTATACCGTGCCGTAATCCAGGCCTTTCGGAACAAACACCGCCGTGTTGTTATGATATTCAAACGCGCCCTCCACGGCCGGGGAAATGGAGAAATAATCCTCCATGGCTGCATGTTCCTCACCGGCAAAAACATCCTCATTATATGTAATTTCAATGCCGGAATTGACCGGAACGCCGGTTGCCGCCTGCGCCGGGAATACCGCGCTGACCGCAAAACGTTTTTGCGTCTGGAACGCCCACGTGAGCGTCTCGTTTTCGTCCTGCCAGCAAAAACGGTACAATGTATTGCCGGATAACGTCTCGGACGGAGTCACATAAAACTCCGTCTCACTGTGTTCTTCCACCAAAAGCGGCGGCTGACCCTCTATCGAAAGCGACATTTCCACTGTCTCCGCCGTTTTCGCCTCCGGCGTTGTCAAGATCCAGGTTCCGTCCGGGTCAGCGCTGCTGGCCGAACCCGAAACCGGAGTCAGTCCGTAGCCGGATTTTTCACCCTCATACACGGCCGATGCCGGCAGGCAGCCGAGCAGCATCAGCAAACTCAGCAGCGCGGCGCACCATCTCTTTCCCATTTTCATCATACTCTCCTCCTTATTTCTGCCATCGTTTTAGGGCAGTTTTCCGTTTGCATCTACGTTTTAGACGGCGCAAACAGGAAAAAGGTTCCTGGTTTTTCAAATTTTTCGGTATTAAAAACCAGACAAAAAAGGCGGCGGCTGATGCCGCCACCACCTTCTTCCTACTTACCCAAATAGCTGAAGTGCATATGATCCACCGTACCGCTTACCCAGGCGTTGCCGCCCCAAAGCCAGCCGTACTTGGCAAAGGTCTGCACCACGATTCCGTCCTGCGGGAAGGAATACGGCGAATTTGCCGGGTCATAAAAGCTGCCGACTACGGTGCCGCTTGCATATACGCAGTAGTTTTCGTTATAGTTCAGGTCAATCGCCGTTCCGTAGTTATGGTCGGAATACGTGCCGCTGGACATCGCGCTGCGCCATGCGTATGCGTTGACGTCCTTCAGCGGTGCCTTGACCGGCGCATGATAAATCTCATTAAAGATGGCGATGACATCGTCTTTCAGCACACTGTTAATCCGGAAGGTCAGCGTAGACGGCACCATCTCATTATTGGCGCCAAGCTTCCAAACATCCACAGTAACCTCGCTCATATGCGCATCGGCCTCCGCCGCGCTGCTATACTTTGCGCCGTCGCCAAAGATGCGCGCCTCTTTTTCTGCCGCCTCGCCGGAGGCAATCGTCTCAGAATAGGTTTTCAGACGGTATTTTCCGTTCTCATCCTCGGCCTGAAGCGGTGTTCCGCTGGGTGCAGTGCCGCTGCTGCCGCCGGGTGCCGCCGCAAGTGCTGCGTCCGGATTATCGGCATTGGCAAGCGCCACGGTTGCGCCGCTTTCCATGGTAATGGTCTTTACCAGTGTTAAAATGCTGTTTCCCTTTGCGTCACGGGTCTGGCGCAGTGTGGTTTTGATGTTTCCGTTTAAGTCACGGCCGTAACGGATAAAGCAGCGGTATGCAATGATTGCCGCCTCTTCTCTGGTGACTTGGTCATTCGGGCGGAAGCTGCCATCCTCATCCCCGGCCATCAAATTGTTATCCAGCATAAACGCCACGTGATTTCTTGCCCAGTCGGCAATATCCCGCGCGTCCGTCACCTCGGCAAAGACATTCTCCGACGGGAAATACGGCCCCAAAACGCCGGCGGAATCCAAAAGGCTTGTCATGATCTTACAAAGCTCTTGCCGCGTCAGCGTTCCCTGCGGAAAGAAATGTCCCTCGCCGTCGCCGCTGACAAGGCCTGCATAAAACGCCATGTTCGGGAACGGATCCTGCGTATCGGTAAACGGGTTTTTGGAATGGGTTGACACATTCTCCGCCGTGATGGTGGCGTACAAATTGACGGCCACATTGACAAAGTCGCCTCTGGAGATTGCGCCCTGATAGGATTTTGTCGCATATTCCTCCGAGATGATGCTGAGCCGCATCGCACCCGATACCGCATCGGCCGCCCAAAAGCTTGGGTCATAAGCAAAGACACGCAAAAACGGGCTGCCCAATAATATCATCACAGTCAGGATACCTGCCAGTGTTCGTTTCATGAAAAATCACCTCAAATTGATATTGATCATTACTCGCATTTTAGCAATATGCTATCATTCTACCACAGTTTTAAAAAAATTTCAACTTTTTAGACGTTTTTTTATGAAATAGTAAAAAAGACGGGGAAAAACCCCTAAACTTTGTGACAGAAACAATTGATAATTTTTCCTCTCCGTGCTACAATAGGAATATGTGGAAATTGTTTGAGAACGGAGCGTGCTTATGATCAAAAAACTTTTGCCTTATCTTCGGGATTACAAAAAAGAAAGCCTGCTCGGCCCTCTGTTTAAGCTTTTGGAGGCGTGCTTTGAATTGATTGTGCCGCTGATTATGGCGTCCATGATCGATGTGGGAATCCAGAATCACGACAAGGTATATATCGCAAAAATGGGTGTTGTGCTGGTGCTGCTCGGCATTTTGGGGCTTGTCAGTGCACTGACGGCGCAATACTTTGCCGCAAAGGCCGCCTACGGCTTCGGCACGGCGCTGCGCCGGGATATGTTTGCCCATTGCAACCACCTTTCTTTTACCGAACTGGATCAGCTCGGCACCGCCGGGCTGATTACCCGGATCACCGGGGACATCAACCAGGCACAGTCCGGCGTGAATATGCTGCTGCGCCTGTTTATGCGTTCTCCGTTTCTGGTGATCGGCGCATTGATTATGGCGTTTCGCATTAACACCAAAATCGCCTGGATCTTTGCCGCGGCCGTTCCGGTTTTAAGTCTGGTGATCTACGGCATTATGGCATTTAGTATGCCGATTTATAAAAAGGGACAAAAGCAGTTAGACCGGCTGTCTCTTATCACACGGGAAAATCTTTTGGGTGTTCGGGTCATCCGCGCCTTTTCGCGGCAGACGGACGAGGAGCGCGCGTTTACCGAATCCTCGGAGGGGATGCGGCATTTTCAGCTGCGTGCCGGCCGCATCTCCGCGCTGATGAACCCCTTAACCTATGTTCTGGTAAATGTTTGTATTATACTGATTTTGCAGCAGGGCGCAAAAATGACCAACATCGGCGACCTGACCCAGGGCGAGGTCATCGCGCTGGTGAACTATATGACGCAGATTCTTCTTGCGCTGATTGTACTGGCGCAGCTGATCGTCACCCTGACCCGTGCCGCCGCCTCGGCCGTGCGGATTTGTGAGGTATTTGCGGTTCAGCCGTCCATGGACGACCGTGAAAATCAGCAGCAGACGCCGGTTTCGGGCGCGCCGAAGGTACAGTTTGAAAACGTCAGCTTTTCCTACGGGAAAGCACAGGAGGACGCCCTGTCCGGCATTGACTTTTCCGTCCGCCCCGGCGAGACCATCGGCATTATCGGCGGTACCGGCGCCGGAAAATCCACGCTGGTTCATCTTCTGCCGCGGTTTTATGATGTCAGCACGGGACGGATTTTAATTGACGGCATTGACGTGCGCCGCTACCCGTTTTGGCAGCTGCGCAGCAAAATCGGATTTGTGCCGCAAAAGGCGGTTCTGTTTCGCGGTACCATCCGCGAAAACATGCAGTGGCGCAAAAAGGACGCCACCGATGCAGAGATTTACCGTGCGCTGAAAATTGCGCAGGCGGACGAGGTTGTCCGCCAAAAAGAGGGCGGTCTTGACGCCGCGGTCAGCCAGGGCGGCAAGAACTTTTCCGGCGGTCAGCGGCAGCGGCTTACCATTGCCCGCGCGCTGGTCGGAGATCCCGAAATTTTAATTCTGGACGACAGCGCCTCTGCCCTTGACTATGCCACAGACGCACGTTTAAGATCCGCATTATCCAAAGAAACCAAAGACATGACGGTCTTTTTGGTCTCGCAGCGCGCCGCGTCGCTGATGCACGCCGACCGCATTTTGGTTTTGGACGACGGCAAGCCGGTGGGGCTCGGCAAGCATACCGAACTGTTTGACACCTGTGCGGTTTACCGTGAAATTTGTCTTTCTCAATTATCGGAAGAGGAGGTGCGCCGCGCATGATCGATACGGAAAAAAAGGAACAGCGACAAACCGTCAAACGGGTACTGCGTCTGCTGCGCCCCTACATGGGACGGCTGATTTTATCCCTTTCTCTGGCGGCGGTCACCGTATTTTTTACCCTGTATGTTCCGGTGCTGACCGGCCATGCGGTGGATCTGATTATCGGCCCCGGCAAGGTTGACTTTTTGGGGCTTGGCCCGATTCTGCTGCGCATCGGCATCGCCGCCGTACTGACTGCGCTGGCGCAGTGGCTGATGACCCTGGTGCATAACCGCATCGCCTATGACGTTGTCCACGAGATGCGGACGCTTGCCTTTTGCAAGCTGCAAAAGCTTCCCTTTTCTTATTTGGACAATCACCAGACCGGGGATATGATCAGCCGCATCACCACCGATGTCGATCAGTTTTCCGACGGACTGCTGATGGGCTTTTCACAGCTGTTTACCGGCGTGATTACCATCTTCGGCACGCTCTTGTTTATGTTCTCGGTCAACATCTGGATTTCTCTCGCCGTGGTACTGATTACACCGCTCTCGCTGTTTGTTGCCTCCTCCATCGCGCGCCACACCTTTCACATGTTCGGCCGCCAGTCTGAGGTGCGCGGTGAGATGACCGCTCTGGTAGAGGAGATGGTGGGCAACGCAAAAATCGTTAAGGCGTTCGGCTACGAGGAAACCGCCGAAGAACGCATGGAGGAAATCAACCAGCAGCTGCGCAAATACGGGCAAAAGGCCGTGTTTTATTCCTCGCTGACCAACCCCAGCACCCGTTTTGTAAACGGCCTGGTCTATGCGGCAGTCGGCGTTGTCGGCGCCTTTGCGGCAGTCAGCGGTCGGCTTTCTGTCGGTCAGCTATCCTGCTTTTTGACCTACGCCAACCAATACACCAAGCCGTTTAACGAGATTTCCGGCGTGGTGACGGAGCTGCAAAACGCACTGGCCTCGGCGCGGCGCGTGTTTGCGCTGATCGATGCGGAACCGGAAATCCCGGACGCCGCCGGCGCCCGCGTCCTGACCGACCCGGACGGCAGCGTCTCGCTCTCGCATGTCTCCTTTTCCTATCGGAAATCGCAGCCGCTGATCGAGGATTTTCAGCTTTCGGTCACAAAGGGGCAGCGGATTGCAATCGTGGGGCCGACCGGCTGCGGCAAGACGACCCTGATTAACCTTTTGATGCGGTTTTATGACGTTGACCGCGGCGAAATTTGCGTCAGTCACATCCCGATCAAAGACATTACAAGGAATAGTCTGCGCAAAAGCTACGGCATGGTTTTGCAGGACACCTGGCTGAAAACCGGCACCATCCGCGACAACATCGCATATGGCCGCCCGGACGCCTCCTTGGACGAGGTGGTTGCCGCCGCCAAGGCCGTACACGCGCACCCGTTTATCATGC
>URTH01000047.1 GCA_900550775.1 uncultured Eubacteriales bacterium
ACTCTTCGTACTTTTGTATTACCGCTTTCTCACTGTTTACTTTTCAAACATCACTCGGACTTCTTGTCCTGCCGTCTTCCTCAGACAGCTAGACTATTATAGCACGCGTTCCATTCTTTGTCAAGCGTTTTTTCAAAAAAAATTATTTTTTTCGATTTCCCCCGGTTAATCCCGGTTTTTTCGCACCTTTCTTCACACAAACAAAACAAAAAAGGCGCCCGTGCGGACGCCTTTTTCGGTTTTAATCTAAGAAATAAATGTTGACATCACGTCTGCCGAACTGGTTACAGGTGCCGCGGTTCGGGAAGAACAGGTCCACGCGGTTTCCTTTAATCGCACCACCGCAGTCGCCGGCAATCGCATAGCCGTACACATACTGACCGTCTACCGACTCGATATACATCTTGGTGCCGTAAGGAATCACCCGCGGATCAACTGCGATGACACCATACACGAGCGGCATGCCGGTCGAAGTTTTTCCTGCCCAGATGCCATTATCCGCCGGGGACGCGTCATAAGCGGTCGCGTGGAAACGCTGCACGCTTTTATACTTGCTCGGACGGCTGGCAGGGATCGCACCCAGCTGCCATACGCTCTCCGGTCCGTACTCAACGATTTCGTCCACCGGATCGGAAAGTCTGGTCTCACGCACCTGATCGCGCGCAATCTCTTTCCCGTCCTGATACGAAATGTCGTATTCGTACTCAACAACGCCGTTTTGTCCCGTCTGTACGGTGCGGCGTTCACCTGCCGCAAGGTTTGCGTTTTCACGCTCCTGGGTCTGATATGCGATTTCCTCCTGCACGGTAACCGTATGATGATCGTACATCACTACGCGGATCGAAAGTCCTTCGCTTACCGTGGTGTCCGGTGCCGGCTCTACCTCGTCATTTTCATCCGGGGTAATCCCAAGCTCCGACAGCACATCCGAAACCTTTGCCTTTGCGGTCGAAACCGTCTTGGTCTCGCCCATATACGTTACAAATACTGTGCATGACCGATAAATCTTGATGACCGCGTCATCGGAGACCTCGTCAGACAGGGCGTAGTTTATTTCATCTCCCTGATTCAGCACAATACCCTGTTTGGAAAGAATTTTTCCCACGTTCGTGTCTTCTGTTTTAATCTGAACAGGAGCACGGCCGGTATCCGCAATCGTAACCGTATTTTGTGCAGCGTAGGTAAAGCTGCAGCAAGTGGTTGCCAGAATCGCTGCCGAAACAACCAGGGCAGCTCTCCGCTTTACGACTGAGGAGACACGGGTCATCTTTCCTCTCAGTTTTTTTAACATCCAATCACCTCGTAATAATTTTTGACCAATCTTTTTTGCGGCCTTGCGGCAACGCAAATTGGAAAAAATTGGTTTATCCTACTACACCGTTATTATAACCGCATCCGGCAGATTCGTCAAATTGAAAATTTTTATCAATTCCTGATTTTTTTTGCTCACCTCCGCTCACCCCAAATCATTTTCAATTTTCTTGCGATTTGGTCTGTTTTCCTCCCAAATCCTCCTCAAACACCCCAATTTGGAAATTTATACCATGAATTTTGGTTATTGTGCAATACAAAAATATCTGTTATACTAAAAATCGGGTCGAATGTTTTCGAACCGCAGAAATGTTACAAAACGGTTACAAGCACAAAATATTTCCCTCAACTCCACGAAATATCGTTGGTTTTGCTTTTTGGGAAAGTGCAGAATTATTTCAAAAAAACGTCTATGTGCAATTTGCACAAACAAACGCATGTTTTGCTTTATTTTTCAGAAAAAAGAGAAAATCGGAGGCATTCTTTATGGAAGAAATTTTTATGCACGACGGGGAACGGCTGGACGATTTACAGCGTGACGGACTGCGCCTGATTCAAAATCCCGACTGGTTTTGTTTTGGTGTGGACGCCGTTTTGCTTGCCGATTATGCCGCAAAAAATATCAAAAAAGGCGCAAAAGTTTTGGATCTTTGCAGCGGAAACGGCATTGTTCCGCTGCTGCTCAGCGCCAAAAGCGCCGCGCAATCCATTGTCGGTCTGGAGATTTTAGCGCCGGTTTGCGAGATGGCCGTCCGCTCTGTGCATCTTAACGGTTTAACCGAAAAAATTCGGATGATTTGCGGCGATTTAAAGGATGCGGAGACACTGCTCGGACGGAGTTCTTTCCAATATATCACATGCAATCCGCCGTATAAAGAAAACGGCGGCGGACTGCGCAGCAAAGACGATATGATCACGCCGGCCCGGCATGAAATTTTGTGTTCTCTGGAGGATATTATCCGAGTTTCTTCTATAATATTAGAACCGCTCGGAAAACTGTGTATGATTCACCGGCCGGAACGGCTGGCGGACATTCTTTGCCTGATGCGCAAGTACGGCATCGAACCCAAACGGCTGCGCTTTGTGCACCCTTATCCGCAAAAGACCGCGACCATGATTTTGGTAGAAGGAGCGCGGCAAGGCAGGCCAAAGCTGTTTTTGGATCCGCCTTTATATATATATGAAAGACCGGGGCAATATTCTGCCGAAATTGATGAAATTTATGGAAGGGAGACGGCAAAATGAACGGAAAGCTCTACCTATGTCCCACGCCGATCGGCAACCTTGGCGATATCACACTGCGCACCCTTGAGGTGTTAAAAACCGCGGATCTGATTGCCGCCGAGGACACGCGCGTCAGCATGAAGCTGCTGCGGCACTTTGCAATCAAGACGCCGGTCACCAGCTACTATGAACATAACAAACGCGAAAAAGGCGCTTATCTGATTGAAAAGCTCAAGGAGGGAACAACAGTCGCCGTGGTAACGGATGCCGGTATGCCGGGCATTTCCGATCCGGGCGAGGATCTGGTGCGTCTATGCCTGCAGGAGGGCATCCCGGTTGAGGCGCTGCCCGGCCCCTGCGCCTTTGCCACCGCCCTGGTCGCCTCCGGCCTGCCATCCGGGCGGTTTGCCTTTGAAGGCTTTTTAAGCGTGCAAAAACGGGAACGCCTTGCACGTCTGCAAAGCCTAAAAGACGATCTTCGGACTTTGATTTTTTATGAAGCGCCGCACAAGCTGCTCGGCACGCTGCGCGACTTTTTGGACGTGTTCGGCAACCGCGAAATCGTTCTTGCCCGCGAGCTGACCAAACGCTTTGAGGAATACCGCCGCACCACACTGGCAGACGCCATCTCTTATTATGAAGAAACGCCGCCCAAGGGAGAATTTGTGCTGCTTTTGCACGGCGCAGACGAGAACGCCCTTCGGCGCGAACAGGCCGCACAGCTCCCATCGGCGGAAGAATTGATTCGCCGCTACACATCCGAGGGGATGCACGCCAAGGAGTTAACCAAACGGGTTGCGGACGAGCTGGGGCAGCCCCGCCGCGCCATCTATGATTTATATTTAAAGCTGAAATAAACGAAATTATGAAGTTGTATCAGAGAGACCGAACCAGTTTGCGAGTTTGTACCTTACTGAAACTTGTCAAGAATTTTGGACAGACCGAATAGTGAATAGTGAATAGGTAATAAGTAAAAAATCGACAAGCACACATCGTGCTTGTCGATTTTTTGGTCGGGGCGACAGGATTCGAACCTGCGGCCCCTTGGTCCCAAACCAAGTGCGCTACCAAACTGCGCCACGCCCCGACAACCACTTTATTATACCTGATTCCCGTCTGTTTGTCAAGGCTGGATTCTGATCACCGCCGTCACTTCCTGCGCCCAAGCGCACCGAAAGTGACGAGCCGCAAAGGCTGCCGAAATTCGCCTTTTCCATCGAAGTTCCGATTTCTTTTTGCCTACACCTCGTCCGATGCTGCGGCGGTGCGTACCTTGCTTTGCCAGCAGAGGGCGCCTTCTTCAATTTGAATCTGTGCGTTGGTGAGGTCAATCATCTTTTTACAAAATCCTTCGGCCTCGCGCAGCGGAATATAAACCGGCAGGGAGACCGCGTCCGTATAGACCGGCTCGGTGCGGATCAGGTTATCCCATCCTGCAAGCAGGTTTTGCAGTTTGCCGAGAAGCGGATAGGCACAGTGCAGTGTCAGAGCGCGACAGAGGATTTGATCCGCAATGCCGGCTCTTTCTATGCCCAGCTTGGCCGCCTTGGAATAGGCGTGTACCAGTCCTCCCGTACCGAGTAAAATGCCGCCGAAGTACCGCGTCACCACGACAATCAGATTGCTCAGCCCCTCCCGTTTTAAAATGTCCAAAACGGGCAACCCGGCAGTGCCGCCGGGTTCGCCGTCGTCACTGTATCGCATCAGCTGGTTTTCCTCCAGGCAGTAAGCGTAAACATTATGGGTAGCGTCCCAGTATTCCTGTTTGCACTGATTTAAAAATGCCAGCGCATCGGCCTCATGCTCTACCGGGCGCACATGCGCAATAAACCGGGATCGTTTTTCCACAAATTCCGCATCTGCCGCGCCGGCGACAGTGGTATAAAATTCTTTCATTCGTATCATTCCCCTTTTGCTGCTTGCCGTCCAAATCCTATTATATACGGATTTCCCCGATAACGCAACCCTGTTTTTGACGGCCCGGGGCAATATCAGAATATTTTGACTTCTCGACTTATAACTTGACAGATGGCACGGACTGTGATATATTTGCGTAAAATTGTCGAACAAACGCGCGGAGAGGAGCCGGAGAAAATGATTGGTATTTATGATGTGGTAATCCTGCTTGCCGGAATGATGTGGGGCGTTTTGGGAATTTTCGTAAACAGGCTGACCGGCATAGGATTTTCATCGGTTCAAGTTGCGGCACTGCGCTGGATTTCCTCTGCCTGCATTGTTTTTTTGCTTGTCTTTGTCACGGACAAGGACAAACTCAAGATTCGGCTGCGGGATATTTGGATTTTTGCCTTGATCGGGATCGGAAGCTCTCTTGCGATGTCAATGTTTTATTTTTTGAGTATGAATCTGACATCGGTTGCCGTATCGGACGTGCTGCTGTATACGTCGCCGATTTGGGTGCTTGTTTTTTCAGCCATCTTTTTTCATGAGCGGATTACGCCAAAAAAGCTATGCTGCATCTTGCTTGCCGTTTGCGGCTGTGCGCTGGTATGCGGCGTATTGGAACAAAACGGCGAATTATGGAACGCAAAAGGGATTGCCTTCGGCGTATGTTCGGGAATCGCGTATTCCCTATACAGCATCATGGGAAAGATTGTATTAAAAAAATACGATCGAATAACTCTGCTTGTATACAATGTTCTTTTTGCCGCATTGGGAGCTATTCTGATTGTGGATATTCCGCAGACGGTCGGATTGATTGGAAAAAATGTCAATTCGTTGATTTATATTTTACTGCTCGCAACGGTAGGGACCCTGTTTCCGTTCTTTTTTTACACAATCGGACTAAAGAAAACGGCCGCCTTAAAGGCGGCGGTCATTTGCTGCATCGAGCCGGTCACCGCAGCAGCGGTAAGCGCCCTGTTTTTAAAGGAGCCTCTGGGCATCCTGCAAGTGATCGGTATCGGCTTGATTGTCGGATCGATTGTTCTTTTGCAAATCAAGGATGAAAATAGGTAATAAGTAAAAAATCGGAACGGAGCAAAGTCCGTTCCGATGTGGTGACCCATCGCGGATTCGAACCGCGGACACCTTGATTAAAAGTCAAGTGCTCTACCGACTGAGCTAATGGGTCATATACAAAAAAGGAAATGGCTGGGCTGGCAGGATTCGAACCTACGAATGCAGCAGTCAAAGTGCTGTGTCTTACCGCTTGACGACAGCCCAAAATATAAACTGGGGTGGGTAAAGGGAATCGAACCCTTGACCTCCAGAGCCACAATCTGGCGCTCTAGCCAACTGAGCTATACCCACCGTGTAGCTGGCGCGCCTGAAGGGACTTGAACCCCTGGCCCACTGCTTAGAAGGCAGTTGCTCTATCCAGCTGAGCTACAGGCGCATGCTTGCCTAAGCCAATCGCAAAAAAACAAAATGGAGCGGGTGATGGGAATCGAACCCACGCAATCAGCTTGGAAGGCTGAGATTCTACCATTGAACTACACCCGCCCGTTTTAAAGCGACTGTCATATTATATCAGCTATGCGGCGGTTTGTCAATAGATTTTTCTTATTTTTTCAAAAATTCAAGAAAAATTTGTATTTGGATTTGGTATAGATCGTCCTTTTTGTGTTAACAATAGCCATAAGCATGAAGATGAACGCGAAATTATTTTTCCGAAAAAAAGACAAAACGGCAAAAAATGGCTCAGAAAGGTGCGGACAATCCGATGAAAACAAATCCATCCAAAAAAGTGGTTATTATTAACGACATTCATTCCGATACCATTGAACAGGCGATTTTCATATTACGTTCTGCCGGAGAACCGCAGCACGGCGCATCTTCCTCCGGCACCCATATGGTACAGGAGGCGCAGCGCGTCATCAACGCATACGTAAAGACGGTGGAAAAAGCACGCTGCGGCGTTAAAAAGCAAAAAAAAGTCCGCAGCGGCCGGGACGGTGCACTGCGGCGCGGCGTTTGCGCAGCCCTGGCGCTGCTGGCCTTTGTCGGCGCCGCCGTGCTGGTTTCTCGATTCTACGGCTCAGTGCTTGCCGTTTTTTAATCTGATATCAGAAATCCGAGACCGCACCCATACAAAAAGGAGGGCAGATGCCCTCCTTTCAGACTGTCGAAAAAGTCAGTTTTCAGCAAGATATTGCTTTGAATCAATTGCCCAAAGCCCGCGTCACATCTGCCTGCGCAATGGCTCGATTTGACGAAAACCGTCAAACCATCGCCTGGGCTTCGGCGCTGCTCCTTTTCCCAAAAATCAAGTAAGATTTTTGGGAGACCCTATATATGCTTTCCAAGCCGCATCGGCAATGTCGCAATATCTTGCCGAAAACTGCGTGAAATTTTATGCTATATTTCGCAGTCCGCGCTCCATTTTTCGATGTTTTCACGGATGAATGCATCATCTTTGGTACCTTGCGCGGGTTTTTTGAAACTTTCACGCCGCGGCGGCCGCGCGTTGTCAAAATCAGAAACCGCTTTGGAATGATCTTGCAGTGTTTTGGTTTAAGTGTAATTTGCACGTGATAAATATGTGCAAAAATGAGGTCTGTATAAAAATGCGTTTTGCATATATAATAACGGTTGAGGTGATTTTATGTTTCAAGTACGCCGCGGTGAGGAAACGACAAACCGAACCTTTCGGTTTCCGAAACCGTTGATGAATAAAATGTCGGTCATAGCCCAAAAGGAGAATGTATCGCTGAACAGCTTTGTTGTGCAGTGCTGTGAATATGCCATGGAGCATTTTCAGGCATCGGATACCGAGACGGAAAAAAGCGAAGCATAGAGAGTCAGAGGCTTTGACAAAAACGGCGGAATGTGCTATAATATGGGGAAATATGGAATAGAAGTTAAGGAGGATCAAAATGGATCGGCCGCGGGAGATGATAAAATCGCAGAAGGATTTTGAAGTCGGTTTTACAAGGATTGTGGAGCATACGGTGACGAGTTCGGCATCGGTGATTGTGACAACGCTGGAGACGTTGATGCGTTCCGGCACGCTGCCGGCAGATTTGTTTGAGATGGCGCATCGCGCAGCGCTGTCCGCACGCGATATGGCGTCCAGAGTGAACGCCGTCTCTGAGCTGTTTGGCAGCGCGGATTCATTTTCAAAATTGCGCCCGGCATCTTATAATGTGGAACAGTTTATGAGTGTCCTGGTTGAGCAGATCAATCGGGCAATCGGCGATAAGCTGCGCGGCGACATTATGTTCCATATGGAGGCGGAAGAGGAAAGAAACGCGGTCTTTGACGCAAGGCGGATGTCCATTATCATGTACCATTTGATCGGAAATTCGATCAAGCACGGCAGAACCGACAATAAAAATGTGCGTGTGACCTGCCGGAGTGAAGCCGGCATGATGGAGATCTGCGTCCGCGATTTTGGCGGCGGTCTGCCGGCTCGGATTTACCGCGACCCGTTTACTTATAAGGGCGGACTTGGCACGGGCAGAATGGCGGACGGGATGCCGCCCAAGGTCACAGGCCTTGGCCTGCCGCTGTGTTATAAATTGACAAAGGATATGGGCGGTGAGCTTTTGGTAAAGAACTTAAAAGGCGGCGTAAAATTCACACTGATTCTGCCGCAGGAGAAGAAGCGGCTGCACGAGCCAAAGGTTTTTATACCCGATACCGCCCTGATGCAAAACTGTATGGCATCTGTTTTTTTAAAGGAGGAGAACCATGACGATAACCTATGAATTTTCGGATTCTTTGTATGTAAACATGACAAACCGCTGCTCGAACGCCTGCACATTTTGTCTGCGCAACAACCATGACGATGTCAACGGCGTGGATAATTTGTGGCTAACGAGGGAACCTACATTAGAGGAGATCAAAGAGGATTTTCTAAAACGGGACCTGACAAAATACCGCGCGGTGGTATTTTGCGGCTATGGCGAGCCGACCGAGCGCTTTGACGATTTGATCGCGGTTGCGCGATGGTTAAAGCAAATAAGCCCCGATACCCCGATTCGCTTAAACACCAACGGACAGGCAAACTTAATTATGGGACGGGACGTCACGCCCGAAATGCAGGGCTGCATTGACACGGTGTCGATCAGCCTGAATGCGGAGAACGCCGAAAAATACCAGGAAATTTGCAGAAGCAAGTTCGGCGGTGAGGCGGCCTTTGAGGGGTTAAAGCAATTTGCGGTTCGTGCAAAGCAGTACGTGGGCGAGGTGATTTTTTCGGTCGTTGACGTGATGGCGCCGGAGGAGATCGAGCATTGCCGTAAAATCGCGGAGGACTGCGGTGTGAAATTTCGTGTCAGGGAGTATATTGCGTAGGAGGCTTTATGCTGGAATTACAGAAGATTACCATTGACGATAAGGAAATGTTCGACCGCTTTTTAAAGAGAAAGTGCAGCCGAAACTCGGAATTTACCTTTACCAACCTGTTTATGTGGAGAAAGAGCTATGACATTTGCTACCTTATTTTAGATGACATGCTCTGCATCATGCCGCAGCACAAGGGCAGCGCGCGGAGTGCGACCTTTCCGATCGGGTTTATGACCGAGGACGGCGGCGAATACGATATCAGGCCGGTGATCGAGACGCTGATCCGTCAGGCGGAGGAAGAAAAGCGGGAGTTTTTGCTGCGGCTTTATGATAACAAGACGGTGGATCGGCTGGTGACGGCGTTTCCCGGTCGGTTTTTCATTACCGAGGACGTCAACTATTTTGATTATGTGTACCGCGTTGCAGACTTGGTGCAGCTTTCGGGAAAGCGGTATCACGCAAAAAAGAATTTTGTCAATCGGTTTCAAAAGAGCTATGATTGGGAGTATCAGCGCCTCAGTGCCGAAAACGCCGGAGAATGTCTGGAATTATTTGCGCGGTGGAGCCAAAAGGAGGACGGCGATGCGGAGAGCATCGCAGAGGAGGCAGAGGCCGTACAGGAACTGTTTGAAAACTGGGACGCACTGGGCGTGCGCGGCGGCTGCCTGCGCGTAGACGGGGCGATGGTCGCCTTTTCGGTCGGCGAGCCGCTCTGTGAGGACACGGTGGTGATTCATTTAGAGCATGCGGATACGGATTATGTCGGGGCGTTTGCCATGATGAATCAGCAGTTTTTGGCGCATGAATGGCAGGATTACACGTATGTCAACCGGGAAGAGGATATGGGGATTCCGGGGCTTCGGAAGGCCAAGGAGTCTTATCGCCCGGCCTTTATGGTAAAAAAATATGTGGCAACCTTGATGCCATGACGAAAAAGGACGCAGGCGACTGCGCCCTTTTTTTGTTACGGTGCGGTGTAGGACGGCGGCGCGGCGGCCATCGCCCCTGTATTTTTTGTCAGAAAAGCACAGAAAAACCTTTTGAAAAGCCATGTTTTTTTTCAAAAAAATGTTGAAACGGAGTCTATACTATGGTATAATATCACATTAGGGCATCATACGCATGCGTATGATCGAAAAACCCCGCGGCACAAAGCGCGGCTTTGCGGCCGAAAACTCAAATGCAGCTTATTTGGAGGTGCGACGATTGTATAAAATAGTGAAGAAAGAGGTCTTAAATCCCACGGTCTCTTTGATCGAGGTGGAGGCGCCCTACATCGCCCGCAAGGCGGAACCGGGACAGTTTATCATCCTCAGAGTGGACGAGCAAGGGGAGCGGATTCCCTTTACGATTGCCGACTTTGATCGGGAAAAGGGAACCGTAACGATTATATTCCAGATCGTAGGACAGACGACCGAACGGCTGAATACCTTAGAGGCAGGCGACAGTTTGCAGGATTTTGTCGGCCCCCTGGGCAAGGCCTCGGAGTTTCAAAATATCAAGACGGCGGCGGTGATCGGCGGCGGACTGGGAACGGCAATTGCCTATCCGCAGGCGAAAAAGCTGCATCGCCTCGGTGTTAAGGTTGACATGATCAACGGATTTCGGAACCGGGATCTGGTGATTATTGAGGACGCGTGCAGAGAAGCCTGTACCAATCTTTATACCATGACCGATGACGGCTCTAACGGCAACAAGGGCTTTGTCACCGCAAAGCTGGAAGAGTTGATTCAGGCCGGCAACCACTATGACATCGTGATTGCCATCGGGCCGCTTGTGATGATGCGTGCCGTGTGCCGCCTTACCGAGCAGTACGGCATCAAAACGATTGTCAGCATGAATCCGATTATGATTGACGGTACCGGGATGTGCGGCGGCTGCCGCGTGACGGTCGGCGGCGAGACGAAATTCGCCTGCGTG
>URTH01000048.1 GCA_900550775.1 uncultured Eubacteriales bacterium
TGTCGGGCAGCGGAAAAAGCTCGCTGGTGAACGAAGTTTTGTATAAGGTGCTGGCCAATGAACTGAACGGCGCCAAAAAGCATCCGGGAAAGTTTCATAAAATCAAAGGGTTGGAGTATCTGGATAAGGTGATTGCCATCGACCAGTCGCCGATCGGAAGAACGCCGCGCAGTAACCCGGCGACCTATACCGGGCTGTTTGGTGATATCCGCAGTCTGTTTGCCATGACGCCGGAGGCAAAATCCCGCGGTTACGGCCCCGGCCGCTTCAGCTTTAACGTAAAGGGCGGCCGCTGCGAATCCTGCAGCGGTGACGGCATTATCTGTATTGAAATGCACTTTTTGCCGGATGTTTATGTGCCCTGTGAGGTGTGCCACGGCAAACGGTACAACCGGGAGACGCTGGAGGTACGCTACAAAGGAAAGAACATTTATGAGGTACTGGAAATGACGGTGGAGGAGGGGTGCGCCTTTTTTGAAAATATCCCCAAGATCCAGCGCAAGCTGCAAACGCTCTATGATGTGGGGCTTGGTTATATCAAAATCGGCCAGCCGTCCACCACGCTGTCCGGCGGTGAGGCACAGCGTGTCAAGCTTGCGACCGAGCTGAGCCGGCGCGGCACGGGAAAGACGATATATATCCTGGATGAGCCGACCACAGGCCTGCATACGGCGGATGTGCATAAGCTGGTAGAGGTGCTGCAAAAGCTGGTGGATGTCGGAAATACCGTTGTCGTGATCGAGCATAATCTGGATATGATTAAAACGGCGGATTATCTGATTGATTTAGGGCCGGAGGGCGGCGAAGGCGGCGGTAAAATTGTTGTCTCCGGCACGCCGGAAAAGGTGGCAAAATGCGAGGCGTCCTATACCGGACAGTATTTAAAGCCCTATCTGGAAAAAACAAAGTAGAAAATCCGCGCAAAAATGCAAAAAAAGGCAAAGCAGCGCAGAAATTTTTATTGACGTGATTTGGGCGTAGTGGTATAATATATGAAATTAGCCGAATGAAGATAGGTTGTGGAGTGATTTCGATTGAAAAATGAGCAGGTAACCCATACACCGCAGGGGTTGGCAGATGTTTTGTGGGAAGAAGCAGAATTAAAATTTCATATCGAGACGGTGGCAAGATCCATTTTTAAGCAAAATGGCTATAAAATGGTTGAGACGCCGACCTTTGAATATTTTGATGTTTACCATACGGCAACGCCGAACCATGCGGAGAGCATGTTTAAATTTTTTGACGCAGACGGGCGAACGCTGGCGCTGCGCCCGGATTTTACGACTTCGATTGCCCGGCTTGCGGCGACCAAACCGCTCGGCGGCAAGCTGCCGCTGCGGCTTTGCTACGCCGGTAACGCGTTTCAAAACGATGAGGCGTTCAGCAAGGCCAGACAACGGGAATTTTCGCAGGTCGGGATCGAGCTGATCGGTGAGAACAGCGCCCGCGCGGATGCGGAGGTGATTCGCATCGCCATTGAAACGCTGACGGCGGCCGGAATGCGGCAGTTTCAGATTGATATCGGTCAGGTCGGCTATTTTTTAAGTCTGGCAAGCGCCGCCAAGCTTGACGATGAGGCGGCGGACGCACTGCGGCAGATGATTAACGACAAGGATTTTGTCGCGATCGAAAACTTTTTAGAGGGTTTTCCCATGCCACAGGATTTAAAGGATATCATGATGGATCTTCCCAATCAGTTCGGGACGGTCAGCGTCATTGACGCCGCACGCAAACGGGAGGGAATCCCGGACGATGCCAAGGCGGCGCTGGAGAATTTAAAGCAGGTTTATGATATCTTAAAGGAACAGGGACTGGAACAGTATATCACCATTGATCTCGGTATGGTGCCGCATATGGACTATTACACCGGGCTGATTTTCAAAGGGGTTGCGCACGGCGTTGGATTTCCGATCTGTTCCGGCGGCCGGTATGATAACCTGATGGAAAAATTCGGCCGCAAACTGCCGGCAACCGGGGTTGCCATCGGCCTGGAACGTCTGATGGCGACGCTCAGAGACGAGGAGACCAAGACAGAGAGCGCAGCCGAAAAGGAATATTTGACGGTTGCGCTTGCCAAAGGTCGGCTGGCGGAGCTTTCCATTGATATTTTTGAACGTCTCGGCTTTGATGTCGCCGAGATGAAAACCAAGACGCGCAAGCTGGTTTTCACGGATGAGAAAAAGAAATTCCGTTTTATCCTGGTTAAGGCGTCGGACGTTCCGACTTATGTGGAATACGGCGCGGCCGATATCGGCATCGTCGGAAAGGATACCCTGCTTGAGAGCGGCAAAAACCTGTACGAGGTGCTGGATCTGGGGTTTGGCACATGCAAGATGGCGGTCGCAGGGCCGGAATCCATGCGCGGCAAATTAGAGGGCAGAAATATTATGCGCGTTGCCAGCAAATACCCGGAAATTGCAAGAGAGTATTTTCACAGATCGAAAGGGCAGACAGTGGATATCATTAAGCTGAACGGTTCGGTGGAGCTTGGGCCGCTGGTGGGGCTGTCCGATGTGATTGTCGATATCGTAGAAAGCGGAAAAACGCTGTACGAAAACGGATTGACTGTGCTTGAGGATGTGTGTCCGCTCAGTGCAAGACTGGTGGTAAACCGGGTAAGCATGAAGCTGCAGCGTGAAACGATCCTGCGCCTGATTCACGAAATGAAAGGAGAGCTGCACTGATGCGCTTGTATCCTGCCATTGACATCATTGACGGACAGTGCGTCCGTCTGTCCCAAGGGGATTATGGAAAAAAAACAACTTATGCCAAGGATCCCGTCAGCGTTGCGGAAAAGTGGCAGCAGCAGGGCGCGGAGTTTTTGCACCTGGTCGATTTGGACGGTGCAAAATCGGGCACAATGCCGAATTTTGAACTGGTGAAAAAGATTGCAAAAACGCTCTCGATCCCGGTAGAAATCGGCGGCGGCATCCGTGACCTTGACGCGGTCAAACGATATCTGGATGCCGGCATATACCGTGTGATTCTCGGTACGGCGGCGCTCAGACAGCCGGAGCTGGTAGAGCGCGCCGTGGCGCAGTACGGCGATCGGATTGTGGTCGGCATTGATGCCAAGGACAATATGGTTGCCGTCAGCGGCTGGAAAGAGGTCAGCGGCGTTTCTGCATTGGATCTTGCAAAACGGATGGAGGAAATCGGCGTTGCCACCGTGATTTACACCGATATTGCAACGGACGGAATGCTAAACGGCCCCAATTTGTCCGCGATGCAAACCATGGCGGAGCATGTCAAGATGCACGTGGTTGCGTCCGGCGGCGTGACAACGCTTTCGGATTTGCAAAACTTGAAAAAGACGGGCGTCGAAGGCGCCATTGTCGGCAAGGCGCTCTATACCGGCAACCTTTCCTTGCCGGAAGCGGTTGCGGCGTGCCGATAAAGGATGATTTGTGCCTAAAAATTACATAGACAGAAGGGTGATTACAATGGATTTTATCAAAGAACTGAAGTTTGACGAAAAAGGGTTAATTCCGGCAATCGCGCAGGACGCAGTCAGCGGTGAGGTGCTGATGTGTGCCTACATGAATGAGGAAAGCTTAAAGCTAACCATGGAGACGGGGCACGCGACCTATTTCAGCCGCAGCCGTCAGGAATTGTGGGAAAAAGGTGCGCATTCCGGCAATCTTCAGCATGTACAGGCGATGTATGTGGACTGTGACGGCGACGCATTGGTTTTAAAAATCCGTCAGGACGGCGCAGCCTGCCACACCGGCAATTTTTCATGCTTTTACCGCAAGGTGGTTGACGGTAAGCTGGTTGAGATACCTACCAACTTTATCGCAACGCCGAAAATTTTATATGATGTTTACAATGTCATTGTCGATCGGGTAAAGAACCCGAAGGAAGGCTCTTATACCAACTATTTGTTTGAAAAGGGCATAGATAAAATGCTGAAAAAGGTGGGCGAGGAATCGGCCGAGGTGATTATCGCATCCAAGAATTATGTAAAATCCGAGGTGCAGTACGAGACGGCGGATCTGATGTATCATCTTTCCGTTGTTCTGGTAGAACAGGGGCTTACCTGGGACGATGTGTTCTCAGAGCTGGCATCTCGTTATCAAAAATAAGCAGAGAAAATAAAAGGAATGTCGAAACAGAATAAATTTGAAGCCGGTCAGGGCGAAAGGGGATTTATCATGAAAGTCGGAATCGAACATTTAGGGATTTTTACAAAGGACAGTGCCGCGTTGCGCGACTGGTACGTGAAAACGTTTGACTGGAAGGTTGTGTATGACAACGGCAAGGGTACTTATTTTTTAAAGTCGGAAAACGGCGTCATGCTGGAGATTATGCAGAGTGAGATTGACGGCGGCAGTCACGATATGAAGGCAACCGGGTTTCGGCATCTTGCGCTTTCCGTTTCGGTGGAGGAATTTGAGACAATCGCGGATAAGCTGAAACAGAACGGAGTTAAGGTGTTAACCGATGCGGCGGTTTCGGCAAAGGGCGTCGGCACCATGTTCTTTGAGGATTTGGACGGCAACGTGCTGCATTTGATTTCGCGTCCGTCTCCGCTGTAAGTCATGTCTGCAAGAAAGTGGATTCGCTGTCTGGCCGTACCCATCGCAATGATTATGATTGGATGTTATCTGCTCGGGCTGCGGATTTATCAAAATCACGCGGAATACGTCACGGCGCCCGTGTCCGCGGCGGTTCCTGCACCGGCAGAAACGGCCGCTGCATCGGCGGCGATTCCCGACGGCGAGAAAATCAATATTAACACTGCGTCAGAGCAGGATTTGATGAAATTGCAGGGAATCGGCAAAACGCTTGCAAAGCGGATTGTAGAAAGACGGGAGCAGCTGGGCGGATTTTCCGTTGTGGAGCAGCTTCTGGAGGTAAAAGGGATCGGTGAAAAGCTGCTGCAGTCGATTCGGGATCATATTACGATCTAAGAAGCAGTCAAACACTGCCCGACAGGATGCGATTTCGGTTTGGCAGCTTAGACTGCATGATTTGCCTAAAATAAAAGTAGAATAGGAGAACCGCTATGGGGATTTTTACGCGTTCCTTTGACAAGCCCGGAAAGGGTGTTGATTTAAATGCGCCGCCGAAACGGAGCTTTTTCCGTTTTTGGGATATTTTTGGGAGAAAGTTTACCCACTTTGTGCGGGTCAATCTGGTCTATGTGCTGACCTCGATCCCGACCTTTCTTTTGGTGTTCTTTTTGACGGGACTCGTTTCCAGCGCGATTCTGGAGGTACCGTCGCTGCAGAGTCTGCTGCAGAACCTGGCGCAGCAGACGGCAGAGAATATGGGTGACAGCAACCTTATGACGCAGCAACTCAATCAGATGATCGTCATATTTGATTTGTTTATGCGTTTTGTGCTGACTTATCTCTTTGTGATCCTGTGGGGTATGGGGCCGGCAACGGCCGGGCTGACTTACGTTTTGCGTAACTTTGCCAGAGAGGAGCACGCATGGATCTGGAGCGATTTTAAAGACGCGCTGAAGAGCAATTTCAAGCAGTCGGCGATCGTGTTTTTCATTGACCTTGTTGTGTTTGTTCTGTTTTACGTTGCGTTTGCCTTTTATCTGCAAATGTCGGGATTCCTCGGCGCAATGCGCTACGTCATTGCGGTGATTGCCATCATCTATACCATGATGCATTTTTACCTTTATCCCATGATGGTGACCTTTCAGCTATCGCTCAAAGACCTGTATCGCAACGCATTGCTGTTTGCAATCGGCAAACTGCCGTCCAATCTTTTGATCCTTGCGATCTTGCTTTTGGTGCATGTTGGCTCTGTCCTCATGGCAATCAACTTTGGCGGCGGTTATTTTATGCTGATTCTGTTTGTGATTTTACTGCTTGAAATTTTGATTTTGCAGAGCTTTTCTGCCTTTATCGTAAACTTTCATGCATATCCGAAGATGAAGAAATATATGATTCTCAATACGGATGAAAAAGTAAAATCCGATACCTTCCAGGATACCGGCAAATCCACTGAGGACGATGTAACAGAGGATATGATGAGCCCCTATACGGATTACAGAAAATATACAGAGAACCCCCAAGCCGATGATACGGACGGGAACCAATAACCAATGAGAGGAGAGGTCGGTCTATGATTTTAGAAAAGATCAATGCCTCTGCCGATATCAAGAATTTAAACGAGGGACAACTCAAATTACTGGCGGATGAGATCCGACAGTTTTTAGTGAATCATGTATCGAAAACCGGCGGTCATCTGGCAGCCAACCTTGGTGTTGTGGAGCTGACCCTGGCGCTGCACAGCGTCTTTGACGTTTCCTATGACCGTATCGTATGGGATGTCGGCCATCAGGCCTATACCCATAAAATATTGACCGGGCGGAAGGATCGCTTTGATACCCTGCGCCAAATGGGCGGCTTGAGCGGATTTCCGAAAACGGAGGAGGATCCGTCCGACGCGTTTAATACCGGGCATAGCTCCACCTCGATTTCGGCCGCCGCAGGGTTTGCGGCGGCGGCAAAGCTGCGCGGCGAAGAACGGGTAGCGGTCGCGGTGATCGGGGACGGATCGCTCACCGGCGGCATGGCCTTTGAGGCGCTCAATCATGCCGGTGCGATGAAGGTGCCGCTGATCGTGGTGCTGAACGACAACGGAATGTCCATTTCCAAAAATGTCGGCGGGCTTTCTCATAATTTGCGGCGCATCCGAAATACCAGACGGTATTTCGCGCTGAAAAGCAATGTAAAGTCAACGCTGGATCGGATACCGCTGGTCGGGCCGCCGATGAAGCGTTCCATTCACAGAATCAAAAAGGCGTTAAAGCCGATTTTGGTGCAAAATGTCTTGTTTGAGGATTTGGGATTTCGTTACTTCGGCCCGGTGGACGGCCATAATATTGAGGATTTAAAGGTCGTATTGCAGCAGGCTTACTTGCTGAAAGAGCCGGCCTTTGTGCATGTGCGCACCAAAAAGGGAAAGGGGTATTTCCCGGCAGAGAAGAATCCCGAATTTTTCCACGGTGTGCCAAGCTTTGATTTGCAGACGGGAAAACTCCTGCAAAAGGAAAAGACCAAAGACTGGTCAACCGAGTTTGCGCAGACGCTCTGCGCCATGGCGGAAAAGAATCTGCGGATTATCGCCATTACCGCGGCGATGCCGTCCGGGACGGGGCTCAGCCTGTTTCGGGAGCGGTTTCCGAAACGGTATTTTAATGTCGGAATCGCAGAGCAGCATGCGGTGACCTTTGCGGCCGGGCTTGCCAAGGCCGGTATGATCCCGTGCTTTGCCGTCTATTCCACCTTTTTGCAGCGTGGATACGACCAGCTGCTGCACGATGTGGCACTGCAGCATTTGCACGCGGTGTTTTGTCTTGACCGCAGCGGCCCGGTCGGCGCGGACGGCGAGACGCACCAGGGCGTGTTTGATATTTCGTACCTGTCGCATTTGCCGGGGTTCACCATTTTATCACCGTCAAACGACAAGGATTTTAAGGCGATGATGACCTATGCGTTTGATGAATGTAAGGGGCCGGTTGCCATCCGCTATCCGCGCGGTACGGTGCGGTGCGAGGATGCCGCACCGGAGCTACCCGTGTATCGGAGTTGTTTAAAACGGGACGACGATGACGTTTTGATCGTTGCCGTCGGCACCGTGGTTTACGATGCGCTGGACGCGGCCGAACGGTTGGAGCGGAACGGAATCCGCACGGCGGTGCTGGACGTCCGCTGCATAAAACCGCTGGATACAGAGGCTCTGCTGCGGCACAGCAACGGGAAAAAGGTGGTTGCCGTGCTGGAGGATAATGTGATAACCGGCGGCCTTGGCGAACAGATTGCCGCCCTGCTTGGAAGAAGAGTGCTCTGCTTTGCCTATCCGGATGAGCCGATTGTGCAGGGAACCGTTTCTCAACTGAAAGAAAAATACGGTCTGACGGCCGGGAAGATTGCAGAAAAATTGACGGCAGAGATGAAAAGGGATCAGGAAAATTAAGGAGAAATCATGGCGAAACAGCGATTGGATCAGTATTTGGTAGATCATAATATGGTAGAGAGCCGCAGCATGGCGCAATCCATGATTATGGCCGGCGAGGTTTATATCAACGGACAAAAAGCGGCCAAAGCCGGCGAGAGCGTTACCGGCGAAGAAAAAATCGAGGTGCGCGGCAAACGGCTGCAATATGTCAGCCGCGGCGGATTAAAGCTGGATAAGGCCATGAAGGTTTTTCCGATTGACTTATCGGAAAAGGTTTGTATGGATATCGGCGCGTCAACCGGCGGCTTTACCGACTGTATGCTCCAAAACGGTGCAAAGTCCGTTTATGCGGTGGATGTCGGCTACGGGCAGCTTGCCTGGAAGCTGCGCCAGGATCCGCGCGTAATCAATTTAGAGCGTACCAACATCCGTTATGTCACCAGAGAACAGGTTGCGGAGGAGATTGACTTTTTTTCGGTGGACGTTTCTTTTATTTCTTTAACAAAAGTACTGCTTCCGGTTTATCATCTGTTAAAATCGGGTGGAGAAGTGGTATGCCTGATTAAACCGCAGTTTGAGGCCGGACGTGAGAACGTTGGAAAAAAGGGCGTTGTCCGCGATTTCAAGGTGCATGTTGCCGTGATTGAACAGGTGCTTCATTTTACAAAAGAAATCGGGTTTTGCGTATCGGGGCTTGGTTATTCGCCGGTGCGCGGACCGGAGGGAAATATTGAATATTTGATGTATGTCAAAAAGCAGGGAGAGGATACGGCGTTTGATGTTGCGGCGCTGGTAACAAAGTCACACACATTGGATCGGTGATGATATTATGAATCGTTTTGCCATACTCCCCAATCCCATGCGGGATCCGGGACTTTTAGAGACGCGAAAGATTGCGGCAGCGCTGCAAAAGGCAGGCTGCTGTGTATTTATGGAGGATTCGCTCACGGCGGAGGAAATCTGTGGCGTGCATTTTGCGCCGCTGACCGAAATTTTAACAAAAGCGGAGGCGGCCATTGTGCTGGGCGGAGACGGTACTCTGCTCGGCTATGCGCCGATCGCGGCAAAAATCGGGATTCCGCTTTTGGGCATCAATTTAGGCAACTTAGGATTTTTGGCACAGACCGAAAAGGGCGACTATCAGATTTTTGAGCATATTATCCGTGATGATTACGAATTGCGCTGTTGTATGATGCTTGACTGTGTGATCTTAAAAAACGGCGTAGAACAGGAGCGTTATCTGGCGCTCAATGATGTGGTGGTTTCCGGGGACGGGTATTCAAAAATGGTGAATGTTTCGGCCTCGGTAAACGGAACCTGTATCGGCACTTACAGCGCGGACGGTCTGATCCTGGCGACGGCGGTCGGCTCGACGGCGTATTCTCTGTCGGCAGGCGGGGCGATTTTGCACCCGGAGCTTGACGCAATCATGCTGACGCCGATCTGTCCGCACACCTTAAAGGCACGCGCTACGGTTGTGCCGGGCGGCGACACCGTAGAGGTTGTTGCGCGGCCGCCGTACCGATCCTCCGTTTTGGTGATGGTGGACGGAAAGCGGCGTCACGTTCTTGGTGAGGACGAACAGGTTCGCGTGACGCGGTCGGACTGCAAAACCAAGCTTTTGATTGCCAATAAAAAGAACTTTTTTGATGTATTGCGTGAAAAACTGTCCGATTAACGTATGATTGTATATTTCATCGGATAAAAATCGCTTTGAATGCCGAAACGATCTTGAGGAGGAGCGGTATGTTAAGAGAACTTCATATCAAAAATGTTGCGGTGATTGAAGAAATCACGGTGGATTTTTTCAACGGATTTCATGTCCTGACCGGTGAAACCGGTGCCGGAAAGTCCATATTGATCGATTCGATCCACATGGGGCTTGGCGGTCGGACATCGAAAGATCTGATCCGTACCGGCGCCGAGAGTGCGACCGTTGATTTGTGTTTTGAAGTAAACAGTGCCGCCGCAAAGGGAATCGAAGAACTCGGCATTGATACCGAGGACGGGATGCTCTATATCAGCCGCAAACTCGATACGGATGGAAAAAGCAAATGCCGCATCAACGGGAGAATGGTGCCGCTCAGCCAGCTGAAAGAGGCTGCGGCTTATCTTTTAACCATTCATGGGCAGAATGATAATCAGAGCCTGCTTGATCCTAAAACACACCTTCAGTTTGTCGATCGGTTCGGAAAAAACACCGACCTGCTTGCGCGGTACCGCGCGCAGTATCAAAAGGTGCTGGATTGTGAAAAACGCCTTGACAGCCTGGTGACGGATGAAAAGGAAAAGGCGTATCGTGTTGACCTTTTGCGGTTTCAGATTCAGGAGATTACGGCCGCCAATTTAATGGACGGCGAAGAGGAGGAGCTGCGGCAAAGACAGGAGTATCTGTCCCATTTTGAGCAGATTGCGCAAAGCGGCAGCGGCGCTTATGAGGCGCTTTACGGTGCAGAAAGCGCGGCGGCCTACGATCAGGTGTCGTATGCCTTGCATCAATTAGAGGAAGTCCATCGGTTAGACGAAAAACTGGAGGGCTATTATCGGACGCTGCACTCAGTATTAGCGGATTTAGAGGACGTCACCCATGAACTCAAATCCTATATGGAACAGGTGGAATTTGACCCGTTAGAGCTGGAACAGATCGGCGATCGCTTGCAGCTGATCGCCGGGCTGAAAAGAAAGTATGGCGGCTCCGTTTCGGAGATTTTATCCTATTTAGAAAA
>URTH01000049.1 GCA_900550775.1 uncultured Eubacteriales bacterium
AATAGGCTCTGCAAACAGAAAAATACCTCCGCTTACAATAAAGGCGGTAATGTAAGCCATTATCATACAGACACGGACGCTTTTTTGATGGTACAGCTGCGGCACATTCGCCAATCGCGCGGATGTGCCGTTTTTTGTCGGAATTTCCTTGACTTTTGAATAAAAAGGGGTATAATAAGTTGCAGAGAAAGCTTGCGCAGCAAGCATTTGCGGCTGTGCCGCTGTTTACGTTTCGCACACTGCGCCATTGACGGCTGCGCAAAAATGCTCTTTCGGGCAAGCGTTTTTACTTATGGTATCATCATTGCAGAAGAGAGCACCGTGCAAATAAAGGAGAGGAAATTATGCCACAAAAAAGGGAAGGACAGTTTCAAAAGAGTCGGTACAGAATCCGTTGGAGGATGCCGCGCCGGCCGCTGCGATTTGCGATTTTTTGCGTTGTTTGTCTGGCACTGATCGCCGCTGTAATCGGCAGCATTGTGTCGGCCGTGGCCGGAAAAAAGGAAAATCAGACATCGGAACAAAGTGTGGCAGTCACACCGGCCGAACCGGTCAGGGTTCTGAATCTTCCGCCGGCCTCGGAGATGAACGATATGGTACAGATCGCCAAGGAGGCGCAGGGCGGTGCGGAAAAGATTTGTTATCTTACCTTTGATGACGGCCCGACCCAGGCGGTGACGCCTTCGATTTTGGATACGCTAAAACAGTATGATGTCAAGGCGACTTTTTTTATGATGGGAAAGATGATTGAGGCGGATATGGCGCTTGCAAAACGCGTCTACGATGAGGGGCATCTCTTGGCAAACCACAGTTACAGCCATGATTATCAGGCGCTTTATGCCTCCGGCGAGAGCTTTATGGGCGAGGTTCAAAAGACCGAAGGGCTGATCGAACAGGCGACCGGGCAAAAGCCTTTTAAGTTGATGCGTTTTCCGGGCGGCAGCTATAACGCCGGCGACCACGCGGCAGAAAAGCAGGCGTATAAAGAGCTGCTGCGGCAAAACGGCTATTATTATGCGGACTGGAATGCGCTGAACGGTGACGCGGAGGGCGGCAGCCGCACGGCAGCCCAGCTTTTGGCAAAGATCCAGGCAACGGCAACCCAGGATCGGATTGTGGTGCTGATGCATGACGCGGCCGCAAAAAAATCAACGGCAGAGGCGCTGCCGTCCATAATTGAATATTTAAAGAGCCGGGGTTATACCTTCCGCCGTCTGGACGAGGTGGAGTATTATGAAAACGGCGCACAGAGCAATCCTTATCAATCTTTGATCATGTAAAATTCGCTGATGAAATCAGGGGGCTTTTGCGAAATGAGATTTCCATTTCATTTTGCAAAAGCCTCTTTTTGTATAAAAGCAGGAATTTCGGTCAGGCTAACCAAAAAGACTTTTTGATGAAAGAGAGGGCTTGACCTTATGAAAAAAGAAAAAGAGGAAATCAGGAGCGGCGACGGCAATGAGACGGTGTTTTCGCTGACCAATGCGGCGTCGGGGACAGAATGTACCGGGCTGATTCAGGTGCCGCCGGAATCGGAGGACGAGCTGGAAAACTATGCGGAGGTTTATCGGTTTGCGCCGTCAAAACCGCTTGCAGAGGGCATCGACACCCGAAATCCGGCCAAAAATTTAAAAGTACCCAAAAGAAAATAAAGAAGAGGAGCCGGGGCAAAATGAAACCATTTTGCCCCGGCTCCTTTTGGAAAATCGTATAGCGTGTTCTGGCGGTCAAATATCTTTTTGCGGTCGGTGTGTTTTTTACAGCTCCGTCAGAAGATCATGTTTATATAAGGCTTAGTCTTAGGAAAAAGCCCGGTCCCGGTAAAGTCGTCCGCAAATCCGAAAATCAGCTGTGCAAGCTGCCGGATATTGATCTCGGTATCGTAATCATCACAGGGCGTAAGCGTTCCCTTTGTCAGCGCCGCCGTCATATTGTTTTGGGGAATGTCCCCGTCTACAACTTTAACGCGCCAGCAGCCGTCAAAATCGGCGCAAAGTTCAAGCAGCAACCGCTTTACATCAATGATTCTTGCCATGGCAGACGGCTCTGTTTTTTCCTCCATGACAAGATCGCAGGGGCCAAACTGTTCCTGCACCTCCCAGCCCTTTTTCGGATCCGGGGTAAGCAGCGCATACCCGTCGTCCGAACCCTCGGTCTGATGAAACAAAACCTTGCCCTTAGAGGTATATAACAGATCCACTAAAATGCGCCGCCAGGTCTCCCTGGTGCGAAGAACGTAACCGTCTCTGTCCTGCATCGCCGCGCGGTAGAGCCGATCCAGCCGTTCCATCAAGGCGCTGTTTAAATCCAGGTGACTCAAAAGACCGTAGGCCGGTACGGCTTCGGTGCGGCGCACTGTCTTTTCGTAGCACTGTTTGTACCCAAACTTTTCATAAAAGGCGTACTGAAACGGAATGAGTAGACTGATCGGCTGGTTCCTCTTTTGCATGATGGAAAAGGCGGCCGCAAACAGTTCGCGTATCAGGCCTTTTCGCTGATACTGCGGCAGGGTGGCAACGCCCGATACATAATTGATATCATAGTCATGGCCGCGCAATCGAATACGGTGCGGCATCAGCTGCAGGTTCGCGGCAGGCGTGCCGTCCCATTCGGCAATTAAGGTATCGTGATAGGAAAAGTTCTGTTCAAAATTCCAGGCGATAAAATCGTCCGGATCTTGAAAACAAACGCTCCAGATGTGCTTTAAAAAATTTAAATCCTGCTCGTTGGCAAAGCGTACCATGGTATCGCGCTCCTGTTTTAAGGTTTTAAATATAAAATGAGTATACCCCGACATGGCGTATGTCATACGAGATTTTGCACAAATACCTAAAAAGACGCCGCCAAATCTGTGTTGGCGGCGACAAGTGCGCTGTTGGTTTCGTTGACTAACGGAAAGGCGCGGCAGAGAATGGCTACGACCTCGGCGCGGATGATCGAATCCTGGCTGCGGAAGGTGCCGTCCTCATCGCCGGTGATATATCCCTTATCCACGGCGGCGGCAATATAGACCCGGTTGTGTACCGAGATACTGTCGATGTCGGAAAACCGCTGCGCAAGATACCCGGTCGGGTCATCGTAGGGGCTAAGGTCAACGCCGATCGCCTTGATCAGCGCCACGGTGACATCTTCACGGGTGGCGTCCCACTCCGGCCGGAAGGTCAGTACACCGCCTTCGGTAAAGCCGGTCATAAAGGGGAGCGCGCTGTTGATATAGGGAAAGTACCACTCCCAATTCGGCACATCGGAGTAGGGACTGGAAACACTGGTGCTGAGCGGCGTGTTGGTAATCCCGACCAGCATTTTGGCATATTCGCAGCGCTGCACGGTGATGCGCGGGCCAAAGGTTCCGTCACCATAACCGCTCAGGATGCCCCGGCCGACCAGGTCGTAAACATAGGGCGCTTCCCAGGCGTCAGACGGTACATCGGTGAAAACCGCGTCATAACCATAGGCAGAAAATGACAAAATCGGCAGCATGCATATCATACAGAGCAAAAGACTGCAAATCTTTTTTCGCATAATGTGACAACCTCCTTTTTTACATTAAAACAACGTGATTATAACGAAAAAAACCGATTTTGTCAAGTTTTCGCCTTTAACGGGCGTTCGGTACGGGTGAAAATACGGGATGAATTGTGCCGCCTTGCCGCAGGAAAGGCGGCGTTTTAACGCAGAAAGAGGGAGCGGAAAGGAAGTAAGGCGAGAACCGCCTAAAAAGGTGTTTCGACATCTTTCGCCCGGGATTTCGGCGCGGTGCGCAGCGTTATAAAATAAAAATCTGCCGCAAAGGATTTCCCTTGCGGCAGACGGGGGTGAAAAACAAAACTGAGAATGAGATCGAAAAGAGACGGCGCGTTTATTGCCAAAGGACAATGCGCCCCTCTTTTCGTGTTTTGCCAAGATCAATGATGCGCTGGTTGGAGGAGCCGCGAAACTGCAAAGAGATATCGCGGAGCGCTTCTTCATAACGCCCGTCCACCAGGACATCGGCAAGGTCAAGAATCGGCGCGGTGACTTCGCAGTTCGGGTGGCTGCCGGCACGGCACAATTCTTCATAAGTAAAGCCGGAGAACATCCAGATCGTCTTTTGCGGCAGCTGCGTTTTCACCTCTTGCAAAAAGGGATAAAGCGCGCGCTGGTTGGACGGCTCAAACGGTTCTCCGCCAAGGACGGTAAGCCCTTGAATGTAGGAGGGGGACAGCAGACGGAACAGCAGGTCCTCGGTCTCTTCGGTAAACGGCTCCCCGTAGGAAAAATCCCAGGTCTGCGGCTGAAAGCAGTTCTTGCAGCGGTTGGTGCATCCTGAGACAAACAGGGTCACCCGAACCCCGATGCCGTTTGCAATGTCACAGTTTTTGATTTCTCCGTAGTGCATATCGTTCCACCTTGCTATATGTTACAGGTGTAAAACCCGTTCCTTGATTTCCTGTGTTCTTCCCTGGTTCCAGAACTGCGTGCCGATATAGCCGCAGGTTCGGCGAGCGACATTCATGGTGTTCTGGTCGGTATTGCCGCATTGCGGACAGCGCCAGATCAGCTTGCCGTCATGCTCTTTAATCTCGATTTCACCGTCCCAGCCGCATTTTTGACAGTAATCGCTTTTGGTGTTTAACTCGGCGTACATGATGTTGTCATAGATGAACTTCATCACTTCCAGCACGGCCTCGATGTTGTGCTGCATGTCCGGCACTTCCACATAGCTGATGGCGCCGCCGGGCGAGAGCGCCTGGAACTTTGCCTCAAACGCCAGTTTGTCAAAGGCGTTCATTTCCTCGGTGACGTGGACGTGATAGCTGTTGGTGATGTAGCCCTTGTCGGTCACGCCCTTGATTACGCCAAAGCGCTTTTGCAGACATTTTGCAAATTTATAGGTGGTACTCTCCAGCGGTGTGCCGTAGATGGAGTAATCAATGTTTTCGGCCGCTTTCCATTTTCCGGTATATTCGTTCAGCTTTTGCATGATGGCAAGACCCAGCGCCTCGCCCTCCGGTTCGGTCATCTTTTTGCCGATTAAGCTGTAAACGCATTCCCAAAGACCGGCGTAGCCAAGCGAGAGGGTCGAGTAGCCGCCGTGCAGATAGCGGTCGATCTTTTCACCCTTCTTCAGGCGGAGCAGTGCGCCGTATTGCCATAAAATCGGCGCAACGTCCGAAACGGTGCCCTCTAACCGTTCGTGGCGGCATTGCAGCGCACGATGGCAAAGCTCCATCCGTTCGTCAAAAATCCGCCAGAAGGCGTCCATGTTTTTGTTGGCGGAAAGGCCGATATCCACCAGATTGACGGTTACGACGCCCTGGTTGAATCTGCCGTAATACTTGGGCTTTCCGTCCTCGTCCACATAGGGGGTTAAAAAGCTGCGGCAGCCCATGCAGGTGTAGCAGTGACCCTCGCCGTTTTTATCAATCTTGTTTTGCAGCATAATTTTTTCGGAGATATAATCCGGCACCATCCGTTTGGCGGTACACTTTGCGGACAGCTCGGTCAGATAATAGTAGGGATCGCCCTCGTGGATGTTGTCATCCTCCAAAACGTAAATCAGCTTCGGAAAGGCCGGGGTTACCCAGATGCCCTTTTCGTTTTTGACGCCCTGGTAGCGCTGACGGAGCACCTCTTCAATAATGATGGCAAGGTCGGCCTTTTCCTGCTCGTTTTTTGCCTCGTTTAAGTACATAAATACCGTGACAAACGGCGCCTGGCCGTTGGTTGTCATCAGGGTTACCACCTGATACTGGATCGTTTGCACGCCCTTTTTGATTTCGCTCCGCAGCCGGTTTTCCACCATGGTCATGAATGCTTTTTCGGGCATGGTGATGCCGGCGTTTTGCAGCTCTTCCTTTAAATCCTTGGTGATTTTGTCGCGGCTGACCTGAACAAAGGGCGCAAGATGCGTCAGCGAGATCGACTGGCCGCCGTATTGGTTGGAGGCAACCTGGGCGATGATCTGGGTCGCAATGTTGCAGGCGGTGGAAAAGCTGTGCGGCCGCTCAATCAGCGTGCCGGTAATGACCGTGCCGTTTTGCAGCATATCCTCCAGATTTACCAGGTCGCAGTTGTGCATGTGCTGCGCAAAGTAGTCGCTGTCATGAAAGTGAATCAGCCCCTCGTTGTGCGCGTCCACAATATCTTTCGGCAATAGAAGGCGATTGGTGATGTCGCGCGATACCTCGCCGGCCATATAGTCACGCTGGGTGGAGTTCACCACCGGGTCTTTATTGGAATTTTCCTGCTTGGCCTCTTCGTTGTTGCACTCCAGCAGACTTAAAATCTTGCCGTCCGTGGTATTGGACTGACGAACCAGGGTTCTGGTATAACGGTATGTGATATATGCTTTTGCAACTTCAAACGCACCGTGTGCCATAATCTGACGTTCTACTAAATCCTGTACCTCTTCTACGCTGGGGGAATGCCCCAGTGATTCGCATGCTAAAATTACCCGTTCAGCGATGCGTTCAATTTGTTTCGGCGTCATCTGGAAGTCCTCTGCCACTGCTTCGTTGGCTTTGGCAATTGCAGTCATAATCTTTTTTTCGTCAAACTGCACCTCGGCGCCGTTTCTTTTAATGATCTTCATGGTAATCCCCCTCGCAAACATTAATGCGTCACAGTTGCAAAAAGCGTTAAAATACAATATGTAGTGGTGTCGCAGTAATAAATATAGCATATACAGTATGCCTTGTCAAGAGGGTTTTTACAAAATTTAATCAAAATGTTACATGGCGGAGATAGCGCGGAGTTTTGTCTTTTTTGTGTGCCTTAACAGAATGTGAGATAAAATACAGGAAATAAAAGAAAGAAAAAATATCATAGAAGAAAAAGGAGCGTAAAAAAGCTTTTACACTCCTTTTGAGTCTTTTATGCCTAAAGCCAGATTGCGGGTCTTGACATCTTGTGCATCATCTTTTTTGCACGCTTTAAGGTTTTCTTGTCCATGGCAAGAATCCCGATGCCGAGCATGGTGCCGGCAAAGAGTCCGGTTGAAAATTTTCCCATATTGGCGCCTCCTTTTCAGTTTCATTTTTTATCACATGATTCAGTATTTGTAAAAGCACAATAAAAATTCACGGTTTTTGTTAACAATTATTTACATAGAACTATGCCGAAATCGCTTGACGTTTTGCGGTTTTTGGTGTATGATAAACGATGATTATAAAAAATTGTGGTTGTGCGCAACGCACAGTTGGGGAATGAAAATCAGGATTGAAAGGAAGGTTTTTATGGCAAAGGTAATCCCGTTTCGAGGACTCCGCTATAACACCGATAAGGTTCAGGATTTAAATGCCGTAACCGCGCCGCCTTATGACATTATTTCGCCGGCGCAAAAGCAGGAGCTTTACAATAAGGATGAGTTTAACGTTGTGCGGCTGGACTACGGCATGGATTTTGTCAGCGATGACGAAACGAATAACCGTTACACCAGAAGCGCCGCATATCTGGAAAAGTGGATGGAGGATCAGACCCTGGTTTTTGAGGACAAACCGGCGTTTTACATTTACGAGCAGATTTTTTCACTCGGAACCGAAAAGCCGTCGCATGCTTTAAAAGGTATTATCGGTCTGGTGCAGCTGGAGGAGTTTTCAAAAAAAGTGGTTCTTCCGCATGAGGAGACCATCAGCAAGGCCAAGGCTGACCGCTTGCAGCTGATGCAGGCGACCGGCGCAAACCTCAGCCAGGTTTACTCACTTTATATGGATGAAAATAAGGAGATCGCCGGTCTGCTGGAAAATTATAGCGACGGCGAACCAGATTTCAGCTTTGTGACGGATGAAAACGTAACGCAGAATATCTGGATCATCAAGGATGCGGCGGTCAACGCGCATATCAGTGTACTTTTTGAAAAAAAGCAGGTTTTTATTGCGGACGGACATCACCGTTATGAGACCGCGCTGCAGTACCGCAAAGAGCGGCATGCGGCCGACGGCACCCAGGAGGGTACCATGCCCTATGATTTTGTCATGATGATGCTGGTTTCCATGAGTGACGGCGGATTGTTTGTGTTTCCGACGCATCGCATGATCCGCGGATTGGATAATTTTGATGAAGTATTGCTGATCGGCTTTCTTACCGAGAACTTTACGGTTTCCAAGATTTATTTCACCGAGGGCGACTATGCCTCTATTATTACGGATCGGCTGGCCAATACGGTGGATGAGACGTTGTTTGGACTTTATACCGGGCAGAACTATTATTATCTGCTCAAATTAAAGAGCACGGCGCCGATTGACGAGGCGGTGCAGGATCGTTCGGAGGCATACCGGCATTTAGACGTTACGATTTTACATAAATTGATTCTGGAAAAATACATGGGAATCGATGAGGATAATATGCGTTCCCAAAAGAATCTGGTTTATACCAGAGATGCCGGCGAGGCCGTCAAGGCAGTCAAAAACGGCGAGATGGACTGTGCATTTTTAATCAATCCGCCTAAGGTATCAGAGATTCAGGCGATTGCGGAGGCCAATGAAAAAATGCCGCAAAAATCTACCTATTTTTGGCCAAAGCTGGTAACCGGCATTGTGATGAACAAGTTTACACAGCCTGAAAAATAGGCAGTATAACAACAGGCAGGGCTCGTCTCTGCAGCAGCGGAAAGGATGGAAGATACAGATGAAAATTGGAATCATGGGATTTGGCGTGGTCGGCAGCGGTGTCGGTGAGATTGTTGCCGGCGCGCCGGACGGACTGAAAAAGCGGAGCGGTGAGGTCATTGAGATTGGCCGCATTTTGGATCTTCGGGATTTCCCGGATAGCCGTTTTCACTGCTTTACCAAGGATTTTCAGGATATATTAAACGATCCCGAAATCGGCGTGGTGGCAGAGGTGATGGGCGGTGTAAATCCGGCCTATACCTTTACCAGGCAGCTTTTAGAGGCCGGTAAAAGCGTGGTTACCTCCAATAAAGAGCTGGTTGCAAAGCACGGTACGGAGCTGCTTCGGATCGCGAGGGAGCATAGCGTCAGCTATCTTTTTGAGGCCAGTGTCGGCGGCGGAATCCCGATTATCCGACCCCTGTATTCCAGCCTGTCCGCCAATGAACTGACGGACGTCTACGGTATTTTGAACGGTACCACCAACTATATCTTAACCCAGATGATTAAAGAAGGCGAGAGCTTTGCGGACGCTTTAAAGGGCGCACAGGAGAAGGGCTATGCCGAAAAGGATCCCACCGCAGATGTTGAGGGGTACGATACCTGCCGCAAGACGGCGATTTTAGCCTCGCTTGCCTTTGGAAAACATGTGGACAGCGAGCGGATCGAGACCGAGGGAATCACCAGGATTACGCTTTCCGATGTCGCATATGCCGAATCACTCGGCAGCGTGATTAAGCTGATCGGTATGGCGTCAAAGCAGGATGACGGCGTCTATGCCAGAGTTTGCCCGGCTATTTTGAAAAAGGAGCATCCGCTTGCCGGCATTGACGGCGTGTTTAACGGCATTATGGTCAAGGGTGATGCCATCGGCGATGTCATGTTTTACGGACAGGGCGCAGGCTCGCTGCCGACCGCCAGCGCTGTCGTATCGGATATTATTGACGCGGTCAAGCATCAGGGCAAGAATATTCCGATCGGCTGGACCGAGGGCGAGGACGGCTATTTAAAAGACGCCGGGGAACAAAGCTTTCGCTATTACCTTCGTCTGCGCGGCAATAAGGGCTTTGAAAAGGAAGGGTATCAAAAGATTGTGTTAGACGGCGCGGAATATTCGGACGAATTTGCCATTGTAACGCCGGAGATGACCGAGCGTGCGAAAGAAGAGCTTGCGGCGGCGCTTGCAAAGGAATATACAATTTTAGGGACATTAAGGCTGGTGGGAGAATAATGGTAAAAGTAAGAGTACCCGCAACCAGCGCAAACCTCGGCCCCGGCTTTGACAGCATGGGTCTTGCTCTGGGCTTGTATAACTATGTGACGGCAGAGGAAACGGACGCCGGACTGGTGATTGATATTTTAGACGACAGTAAAAAGTTTTTGGCAACGGACGAGAGTAACCTGGTATACCGCTCAATGAAAACGGTCTTTGACAAGGTGGGGTATACCTGCAAGGGTTTGCATCTGACGCTGGAAAATAACATTAAAGTGACCAGGGGTCTTGGCAGCAGCAGCGCCGGGATTGTATCCGGGCTGCTTGCCGCAAATGAGATGACGGGACGCCAGCTTTCGATGGATACGCTGCTTTATATGGCAACCGAGATCGAGGGGCACGCCGATAACGTAACGCCGGCGCTGCTGGGCGGATTTACGGTGACGGTCAAAAATTATAACCGCATCCAGTACGTACGCAGTGATATCAGGGATGATCTGCGGTTTGCTGCGCTGATTCCCGATTTCTTTTTACAGACCAAAAAGGCGAGAGGGATTTTGCCGCATTCGGTTCCGATGCGTGACGCCGTCTATAATACCGGGCATAGCGCGCTGCTTGCGACCAGTATTATGACCGGAAAGTACGAAAACATCCGTACCGCGGTCGGAGATAAGCTGCATCAGCGTTACCGCAAACGGCTGATTCCCAAG
>URTH01000050.1 GCA_900550775.1 uncultured Eubacteriales bacterium
ATCTGTTTTGCAGGGTCTTTTGATTGGCGCTCATTTTTGTGGTGTATAAATTTTCAAGCATTTTTTTAGCTCCTTTCTGTAGCTAAATGAAGAATTGTCTGCATATACAGCTTTTGTTCCTCTTCGGACATATTTTTTGTTACCGCCATATCGCACGACACCTCGCACGCCTCACTCAAGGCCGCACAGGCAAGGTAACAGAGCGGATTAAACCAATGTACGGCGTTTACAAAAACGGAAAACCACTTCACAAGTAAATCCTTGCGTTTATAATGCGTCAGTTCATGCAAAAGCACCATGCGCATGTTCTCGTCAGAGATTTCGCAGCAGGGAAGGTACACCGTCGGAAACAACACCCCCACCAGCATTGGCGAGCCGGTCTCCGGCGACGCTTTCAGCCTGATATGCCTTTTGATTTTGAGTTCCTTTTTCACTTCTTCAAACAGCGAATTATCAGAAATCCTGACGGCGTGCTTTCTCTTACGGCTAAGATACAGGCAATAGCTTATCATGACAACGGTCAAAAAGATGAGAACGCCGCCAAACCAAAGATACGCGATCAGGTCAAATAGCCGTATCTGCACTTTTGGGGACAGCGAAACCTCTCTGTATTCCATCGGCGTGTCATAGGTGACGACCGTATCGGAACGGTTCTCCGCCTGTGGCTGCGCCGTAGTCTGCGCCGTCTGATTTTGCGGCGCCATGGCAAATTTTTGTGCCTCGTATTTGGGAATCAGCTTGTAGGTCGGCAAGATCATTGAGATCAGCGCCACCACCCATACGTAGTATTGCCACCTTGCCGGCAGACGCTTTACCGTAATGGGCTTTAACAGCAAAAGCAAAGCGGTGATTCCAAAGCCCAAAAGGCTTAAAATAAACACCGTCTTAAAGATGTCGTACAAACCTATCCCTCCAAATCAAACATTTCCTTCAGTTCCGACAGATCCTCTTTGGAAAGTTTTTTGTTCTCATAAAGCGCCGCAACCAGATTTTTTACCGAGCCCTTATAGATTTTTGATAAAAAGCTCTCCGTCTCACGCAGGTCATAATCCTTTTGCTGCATTACCGGATAATACAGATTGGTGTTTCCCCTTTTCTCACAGGAGATCACATTCTTTTTCAGCAATCGCTGCAAAAAGGTAGAAACGGTGGACGGCGTCCAGTCGTTTTGATCGAGCGCCTTCACCACGTCCGATACCGTCATCTTCCCCTCCGCATTCCACAAGATTTTCATGATACTGTATTCCGAGTCTGTAATCGTATGTTTTATATTTGACATATCACTGCCCCTTTCGATCCAAAACCTTTATCCTGTGCAATTACATATGTAGCTGCTAAAGGTAATATAACATGTTCAGCTACATTTGTCAATAGGATTTTTAAAAAAATTCCGCAGGAGTTCTTCCTGCGGAATTGAAATTTTTAAGATAACCGAAGTTTTGTTTTTTTCGGTGGGTTCGGATTACGCCCTTTCGGCGCGCCTTGCGCCAATGCCGGAGATGTTATCCTTCTTTATTTCCCAATGTCGCTGCCCCATACTTCAATCTGTGTGAGTGCGGCAAAATTCTGGCTTTTATCGTGCTGCAGCGGATCGAGTCTGGATAGCTTGAACCAGGAGGTCGTATGCTGACCCAAGGAAAACGTCTGTCCGTCCGTTCGCTTTTTTGGATGGATTTCTGTGGTGAATCCGTCCGACAGTTCGATAAACGCGGTGTGCCAATAGGTATCGTGCTCTCTGCCCTGATCGTCTAAACGATAGTCGCTGCGCAAATAGAGCACCAGCTTGTCGATGCTGACCGGACGGCCAAAATAAACCGCATAGGTCAAATCCTCATGCACGGCGCCGCCCCAGGAATGGTACGGATAGTTGCCGTGGCCATCGGTCACGGTCATGCCGTCAATCGCATTGCGCGCATAAAAGCAGCCCTCGTTCCGCGTGACGCGGTTGGCATAAACATGCGGATACGCAAGCACCTCACCGTTTTGGATCGCGGCAGAATCGGTCGGATTGCTCCACTCCGGCGCGTCCGGATCCACCACCTCGCTCGGAAAACGGAAATCAAGCGGATTGAGACAAAGGTTCCGATAGCCTTTGATTTCATCCTCTTCGGCCGCGCGCATGGTTATGTGCTGCGCCCCCTCGAAGGTGCCGGGTGCAAAACCGCTGAGCGCCTGCCCCTTGGGGATCGCAAAGGTAAATTTGCCGTCCGGGATATAGAGCAGCGCGTCCCTAACGGAATCGTGGAGGTGAATCATGGCATAGGCGGTTCCCTCCGCGTGAAATTCCAGATAGTCGCCGCTCTGAAAGGCATCTACCGAGAGCGCAGCCTCATGGCTGCCGACCGCCTCACATGCGACTGTGCCGTCCGCACGGCACAAATGAATGGTAAACTGCATTGATGATACCTCCTAACGAATATCCTGCATCGCTACGTGATCCATATCGTCAAAAGTCTGGTTCTCGCCCACCATACCCCAGATAAAGGTATAGTTTTTGGTGCCGACGCCGCTGTGGATCGACCAACTCGGCGAAATTACCGCCTCTTCATTGCGCATCACGATATGACGGGTCTCCTGCGGCTCACCCATCATATGAAAGACCACGTCCTCCTCGCCCAGTTCAAAATAGAAGTAAACCTCCATACGGCGTTCGTGGGTGTGGCAGGGCATGGTGTTCCAGTTACTGCCGACCTCAAGCGCCGTCATGCCCATCGAAAGCTGGCAGCTTTCGCAAACCGCCGGGTGAATGTACTGGTTGATGGTACGCTTATTGCATTCTTCGACCGAGCCTAAATGCCGCTTGTTTGCCATCTCCAGCGTGATCTTTACCGTGGGGCATTTCCGATGTGCCGGTGCGGAATTCATATAGAATTTGGCCGGGTTTTCGGGATCCTTGCTGCGAAAAGCCACCTCTTTGATGCCGAGGCCGGCGTACAGGCCGTCCTTGTGGCCAAGGTCAAATTCTTCGCCGTCTAAGATAACCGTGCCGGCGCCGCCGACGTTAATTACGCCAAGTTCGCGGCGTTCCAAAAAATAGTCCACACCGAGTTCGTGACCGGCTTCCAGCTTTAAGGTCTCGCGCGCGGGGCAAATACCGCCGACAATAATCCGATCCACATGACTGTAAACCAGGCGCACCTTATCCGGCGTAAACAAATCCTGAATCAAAAAATCGTTTCTCATACGGTCGGTGGTGTAATGCTTGGCATCCTCCGGATGCCAGGGGTTTCTGATTTCGATATCCATCTAGAATCAACCTTTCTTTTGTAAATTTTAGTCTAATATTTCCGCTGAGAATGCGGCCGTAAAGGTCTTTCCCGGCGCTAAATGCTGCATTCCGTACTTATCGTTGATGTCCGTGCCCTCGCCGCGGCGGAAGCCCATGCTGTACCACGGCTCTAAGCAAACATACGGCGCCTCCTGCGGTTCGCCGCGTGTCCAGACCGCAAGAATCGGAAAATCGCCGTAAGCAAAACGGATTCCCTTCTTGGTGTCTTTATGGACAAGATCCACGCTGCGCGATGTGATATCTTCAAAGATCAGTGCGTCCCCGTTAAACAGGCTGCGCGTCAGCGGCAGCGTTCTGCCGCCGTCTAAAACGGTCTTTTTCTCGTCGCCATATATCTCGATTGTCTCCATGTTGCAGATATCGGTATCCAGCCGCTCCTCTTTTTCAAAAACAAGCTGATAATCGGTAAATGCCGCGCCGTCCTCCATCGGCACGTTAAATGCCGGGTGACCGCCAAGGCCAAAGATCATCGTCTTATCATCGCGGTTTTCAACCGCGAAAGATACGGTCAGCTTTTCGCCCTCGATCGAAAAGGTCACCGAGAAAGAAAAACTCCAGGGATAAAGTTCCTTGGTTTTTTCGCTGTCGGTCAGGCAAAAAGTCACCGCGTCCTCACTCTGTGCGGTGACGGTCAGCTCCATATCCCTTACAAAGCCGTGCATGGGCATGGGATAGTCCTTGCCGTCAATCCGCAGCACGCCGTCACGCAGGCGGCCGACAACCGGGAACAAAATCGGCGCGCAGCTTGCCCAAAACTTGGGGTCGCGCTGCCAGATATATTCTTTATCACCTTTTTTAAAGGAAAGCAGCTGGGCGCCGTGACTGTCAATCGCTGCCGAAACACTTCCCTTTGCAATCGTTATAATCATTGCCTTATCCTCCTTAAAACAGACCGGGGATATTCAATCCACCGGTTAACTGTCCCATCTGCGACGCGCTGTCAGCCTCCATGTTGCGCAGCGCCTCATTCACCGCCGCAATCACCAAATCCTGCAGCATCTCGATATCGTCCGGATCGACAACCTCCGGCTTTAAGATGACCTCGGTCAGCTCACGCTTGCCGGAAAACGTCACCTTGACCGCACCGCCGCCGGCGGTTGCCTCGTAGGTTTTGTTTTCCATCTCCTCCTGCATCTTTGCCATCTGTTCCTGCATCTTTTGTGCCTGTTTCATCAGCTGGTTCATATTGCCGCCGCCCATACCGCGGGGAAAACCACCCTTTGCCATGCTCCATGACCCCTTTCGTTTTATTCTTCCTCGTTTTGTATCACTGTCATCCGATCTCCAAGCATTTCTTTCTTTTTTGCAATATCCAAAATGCCTGTCTCCGGCTCTTCTTTTTCATTTTTCGGCTGCGGCCGCTCACCCTGCATATACGCCTTGACCGTCACCGCACTGCCGCAGACGCCGCTGAACAATTTGGAAAGATAGGAAAGCCCCTTCGGCGTTGCAATGCGGCCAAAGGCCACCTGACTGTTCAGCTCCAGCTCAATCACGCTGCCGTTTTGATAGGCCTTGGCATTATACAAAAAGGCAAAAAGTGACTTGCTCTGCTCTTTGATTTCCTGCAGCGCGTCCGCCCAAAATCCCCAGGCGGATGCCGTCTCTGCCGCCGCACCTGCCGTGCCCTGATCCGCGTTTCTTTCCGCAGCGGCCGTTTGGTTCTCCACTGCTGCCGCATCGGCGTGCGCCGGCGCCTTCGGCGGTTTTTCTTCTTCCTGCCAGGGCGGTGTATCCGTCGCGGCAGGCGCTGCCGTCTCTTTTTTCGTCTCTTTCTGCTTTTCAGCGCTTTCGTTCGGCTGTGCCGCCGTTTGTATGGCCGCCGCCGGCACACCGCCGGAAATCATGCGTTCCAGCTTTTCAATCCGTGCAAGCAGCGCTTCGTTTTCACTGCTGTATTTGGGGTTTGCCAGCTGAATCAGCGCCATCTCGGCGGCAAGCCGCGGCGCCGTCATCCATTTGGCTCTTGCCGTTGCCTCGCCCAGCACCTTAATCATATAGATCAGCCGCTCTGCCGAGAATCCCTCTGCCTGGTTTTGATATTTCTGCACCGTCTCCTTGCTGCGCTCCAGCAGCTGCTCCGGCTGCGCCGTGGACTTACAGATCAGCAGGTTTCTGAGATGTGTACTCAGCTCCTCCAAAAAGTTCTGGACTTCTTTTCCCTTTTGAAACAGGGCGTCCGCGCCGAGCAGCGCCGTCTGCGCGTCACCGTCCGCAATGGCGTCCACGATCGAAAACAGGGTTTTCGGATCGGCAATCCCGACAATTTCACTCACTTTAGCAGCGGTAAGATCTTCCTGTTCAAAGGCGGCGCACTGATCTAAAATGCTGAGCGCGTCACGCATTGACCCGTCACCGAGTTCCGCCACCAGTTCCAGCGCGTCCTCGGAGGCAGGGATCTTTTCCGCCTCTGCGATTTGACGCAGACGGGACGCGATATCCAAAACGCTGATCCGCCGAAAATCAAACCGCTGACACCGGGAAAGCACGGTCGCCGGAAGCTTGTTCGGCTCCGTCGTTGCAAGGATAAACAGCGCATGTGCCGGCGGCTCTTCCAGCGTTTTTAACAGGGCGTTAAACGCCTCCTGAGTGAGCATATGCACCTCGTCAATGATATAGACTTTATAGGTACAGCCGGCCGGTGTGTAGATGACCTCGTCCCGGATTTCACGGATATTCTCCACGCCGCGGTTGCTGGCCGCGTCCATCTCATAGACGTCCATAATGCTGCCGTCCAAAATGCCGCGGCAGGTCGGACATTCGTTGCACGGCTCACCGTCGATGGGGTGTTCACAGTTGACCGCACGGGAAAAGATTTTTGCCGTTGAGGTCTTACCTGTGCCGCGCGTGCCGCAAAACAGGTAGGCATGCGTGATTCTCCCTGCGGCAATTCCATGCTTTAATGTATCGGAAACATGGTTTTGTCCCACGATATCCGAAAAGGTCATGGGCCGCCATTTACGATATAATGCCCGATAAGAACTGGACATATCACTCACCTCCGGTCGGTCAGAATTTTGCCTTTTCAGGCAGGGGCTATGCTGCCCCGTTTCAGTCAATCTATTGGTACACTCGATGCCCTCACCGCGGCATAGGCAATTGTTTTTTTGCATAAAAAAGTCATGCGCTTGCCTTTGAAACAACAGCACCCGCGTTACCTGGACAGTAAGCTCAGGTCTGGCGCCCTCACGGCACATCGGAATGACTGCTTATCGCTGCTGCGTTCCCGCCCTGACGAGGTTCACAGGTTCCGATTGCGTAAGACCAGACCGTCAACACCACTTGAACAGGGCAGACCGGACACGGCTATCCCTCATGACAAGTTTTCATCCCCTCTATAGCGGATTGAGGGTTACAGGACACCGCTACCGCCCCGATTTAGCATGACCGGGTTATTATATCACAAAGGCAAAGAAATAGCAAGGACATTTTGCGCAATTTTTTATTTTTTAAAGCATCTGCGCCTTGCAAGTCCCGAAAGGACGGCTGCGCAGAAATTTAACAAGCATTGGACACATGTGTTCGCGTCTCTTATGCCTACCTCTGCCGCGTCCGGATTTCCTCCCGCAATACGGCAAGAAAATCGTCAAGCGCCATCGCGCCGCGGTCGCCGTCCTTGCGGGAGCGGACGGAAACGGCGTTCTCTGCCTGTTCCTTTTCTCCGACAATCACCATGTATGGGATCTTTTCCAGCTGCGCTTCACGGATTTTATAACCGATTTTTTCGTTGCGGTCGTCCAGCTCCACCCGGATTCCCTGATCCATCATGGTCTCTTTGATGCCCTTTGCATAAGTAAGATAATGCTCGGAAATCGGCAGAATCTTTACCTGCACCGGCGCAATCCAGGTCGGCAGCGCACCGGCGTATTTCTCCAGCAGCAGCGCCAGCGTCCGCTCATAGCAGCCGATCGAGGTACGGTGAATCACGTACGGATACTGCTTTTGCCCGTCCGCGTCCACATACTCCATACCGAAACGCTCCGCCAGCTGAAAATCAATCTGCACGGTAATCAGCGTATCCTCCTTGCCGAACACATTTTTAATCTGGATATCGAGCTTGGGGCCGTAAAACGCCGCCTCGCCGTCTGCCTCGGTATAATCAAGTCCCATATGATCCAAGATGCCGCGCATCCGATCCTGTACCCGTTCCCACTCGTCGGCAGAGCCGATATATTTTTCTTTATTATTTTCGTCCCATTTGGAAAAGCGGTAGGAAACATCCTCGTCAAGTCCCAGGGTCTTTAACATATAAATTGCCAAATCAACGCAGCCCTTAAACTCTTCCTCCAGCTGATCCGGACGGCATGCCAGATGCCCCTCGGAAATCGTAAACTGCCGCACCCGAATTAAACCGTGCATCTCGCCGGAATCCTCATTGCGAAACAGGGTTGACGTCTCGTTATAGCGCAGCGGCAAATCCCGGTAGCTGTGCATGTCCGCAAGATACGCCTGAAACTGGAACGGACAGGTCATCGGCCGCAGCGCAAAAACCTCTTTTTCCGCGTCCGGATCACCCAGGATAAACATTCCGTCACGGTAATGATCCCAGTGTCCGGAAATCTTGTATAAATCCCGTTTTGCCATCAGCGGCGTCTTGGTCAGCAGATAACCGCGCCGCTGCTCCTCATCCTCGACAAACCGCTGCAAAAGCTGGATGGTTCTGGCGCCCTTGGGCAGCATAATCGGCAGTCCCTGGCCGATGTAATCCACCGTTTTAAAATAGCCAAGCTCCCGTCCCAGCTTATTATGATCTCTCTTTTTTGCCTCCTCCAGCATGGCAAGGTGGGCGTCAAGCTCCGACTTTTTGGGAAAGGCGGTGCCGTAAATTCTCGTCAGCATCTTATTCTTCTCATCGCCGCGCCAATACGCGCCGGCGGTGTATTGCAGCTTGACCGCCTTAAGTCTGCCGGTCGACATCAGATGCGGCCCGGCGCACAAATCCACAAAATCCCCCTGCCGATAGAATGAAATTTCCTCTCCGTCCGGAAGATCCGCAATCAGCTCTCTCTTATACGGCTCATTTTGTTCCTCCGCCCACGAGAGCGCCTCGCTGCGCGGCATGGTAAACCGCGTGATCTCTATATTTTCCTTGATGATGCTGCGCATCTCCGCCTCGATTTTTTCAAGATCCGCCGCATTGATCGGCGATACAAAGTCAAAATCGTAGTAAAACCCGTTCTCGATCGCGGGTCCGATGGCAAGACAGGTATCGGGATAAAGCCGCTTGACCGCCTGTGCCAGGACATGCGCCGCCGTGTGCCGATACGCCGCGCGTCCCTCTTCATCATCCCAGGTTAAAAAGCATACGCCGCAATCGTGCGCCGGCGCGGTTCGAAGATCCCGAACGACCCCGTCCACCTTTGCCGCCATGCACGCCCTGGCTAAACCATCGCTGATGTCCTTCGCCATTTCGTATAGGGTTGTCCCCTTGGGATATTGTTTCTTTTCGCCGTCTCTCAGCGTTACCTCAATCATATTTTCACCCTTTTCATGTTGTTTCTTTCACCGTACAAAACACAGGCGGCATGAATGCAGCTTTTTTGCGTACCGTCTGTATTTTTGGCGTTTTGCCGCACAAAATACCGATTGATCCTCTTAAAGCCCAATCCAAACAGCCGCCAGAACCGCAATTGCAATGCCGAGCAGCGCACCGGCCCAAACCTCCAGCGGTGTGTGCCCCAGCAGCTCTTTCAGGCGGATCTGCTTTTCCAGCGGATCGCTTTCCTCCCATGCGTCAATAATCATATTGATCATCTTGGCCTGCTGCCCTGCTGCACGGCGCACCCCGGAGGCATCGTACATTACCACCAGCGCAAAGGCGCAGCACACCACAAATACCGGGCTGTCAAAGCCCATTTTAATGCCGATACAGGTCGCAAGGCTGGTTACGATGGTCGAATGGGACGACGGCATACCGCCCGGCCCCATAAAGCGCGTCATGTCCAGCTTTTTATCCTTTACCCAAACCAAAAATCCCTTTAATAAACAGGAAAAGATCCAGGCAAAAAGAACCACAAAAAATATTTTGTTATCCAAAAATTGTCTTACGTATTCCATACTGACTCCTTAATAATCCCGATTTAATAAATAATCCGCAAACGCGCATAAAAACGCGGTATTTTCAAATCCGTCCAGCGCCGCCTTTGCCTCGTCGGTCAGGGTGTTTAAGGTTTCTTTTGCCCCCGCAAGCCCCAAAAGCGTCACAAAGGTATTTTTGTGCTGCACCGCGTCGCTGCCGATCGGCTTTCCCAAAACCTTTTCGTCACCGACCACATCTAAGATGTCGTCTTTAACCTGAAAAGCCAGACCCAGCTTTTCCGCATAGGTGATGATTTTCTTCTTCGCATCGCTACGCCCGTCCGTCAGCTTGCCGCAGATGCAGCCAAGCTCCGCCGCCGCGCAAATCAAATCCCCGGTCTTGTGCCGATGCAGATTCTGAAGCTCCGCCAGTGTCACATCGGTGCGGTTTTCGGACTCCAAATCAATCACCTGTCCGCCGATCATGCCGTAGGCGCCGGCCGCGGATGAAACCGTCCGAACCAACGCCAGCACCTCCGCCGCATTCAGGCTCTCCCACGCCGCGTTTGCAAGAATCTCAAACGCACTGTTTAAAAGCCCGTCTCCGGCCAACAGTGCAATGTCCTCACCGTATGCCTTGTGACAGGTCGGCCGTCCGCGGCGCAGATCGTCATTATCCATACAGGGAAGATCGTCATGAATCAGCGAATAGTTATGTACCGCCTCAATGGCACAGGCCGCCTTGGCCGCGTCTTTTAAATTGCCGCCAAGCATGTCGCAGACCGCCATGGTCAGCACCGGGCGAACGCGCTTGCCGCCGCCGCAAATACCGTACTGCATTGCCGAAAACACATGCTTCTGCGGCAGATCCGGTACCGGAAAGGCAGCC
>URTH01000051.1 GCA_900550775.1 uncultured Eubacteriales bacterium
ATTCAGGGGCTGTTTGAGCTGGCCGGGATTCCCTATGTCGGATCCGGCGTGATCGGCAGCGCGGTTTGTATGGATAAATGCATGGCAAAGGCCATGTTTGAAAGAGCCGGGATTCCGCAGGCGGCCTGGGTAGAGATGAAGCACGGCGAACGCAAAATCAGCGAGGTGGAGGAAAAGCTGGGCTATCCCTGCTTTGTCAAGCCGGCAAACGCCGGTTCCTCGGTCGGTGTGACCAAGGCGCACGACCGTGAGGAGTTAGAGCGCGGTATCGCACTTGCCTTTGAAAACGATGACAAGGTTTTGGTGGAAGAGATGATGTACGGCGCTGAGGTGGAATGCAGCGTGATCGGCAACTTTCGGCCGGAATGTGCAAAGGCGCTGGGCGAGATCGCTCCGGCGGCGGAGTTTTATGACTATGACGCCAAATACAATGACGAAAATTCCGTCCTGACGATTCCGGCAAAGCTGGACAGCGCGCTTGCGGATAAGGTGCGCAGCTATGCCAAGGCGGCCTACCTTGCCTGTGAGTGCCGCGGCCTCTCACGCGTGGACTTTTTTGTCAACAAAGAGACGGACGATGTGCGCCTCAACGAGATTAACACCTTGCCGGGCTTTACCTCGATCAGTATGTACGCAAAGCTTTGGGAGGCCAGCGGACTTCCCTACGGAGAGCTGGTGGATCGTCTGATTCAAAATGCCCTCTGCCCGGAGGAAGTGTAAGGAGGAAACAAAATGGATAACAGACCGATCGGAATCTTTGATTCCGGCCTGGGCGGACTGACCTGTGTGAAAAAAGTGATGGAGATCATGCCGGGCGAAGATATTATCTATTTTGGCGATACCGGCCGTGTCCCCTACGGCAGCAAGAGCGCGGAAATTATCTTAAAGTATGTGCGCCAGGATATCCGGTTTTTGCAGACGTTTGATATCAAGTATATTATCATCGCCTGCGGCACGGCCAGCAGCGCGGCACTGCCGCTGATTCAGGATGAGTTTGACACCGACATTGCCGGCGTTTTGGAGCCGACCTGTCTGCGCGCCGCAGATGCAACCAAAAACGGAAAGATCGGCGTACTGGGAACGCCCGGCACGATTCGCAGCGGCAAGTACCTGCAAACGCTGAAACGGCTGAATTCCGGCCTGGAGATTTATACCAAGGCCTGCCCGATGTTTGTCCCATTGGTGGAAAACGGATATTTAAACGGCCCGGCGACCGAGATTATCGCCAAGGAGTATTTGCTGCCTTTGAAACAGTCGGGCATCGATACTCTGATTTTGGGCTGTACCCACTATCCGCTGCTGCGGCCGGTGATACAGACGATCATGGGTGATGCGGTCACCCTGATTGACGCCGGGGCGGAGACGGCGGTGTTTGTCAAGCAGCAGCTTTATGAGCGGGATTTGCTCTGCGGCCGCGGCCACGGATCGGCGCAGTATTTTGTCAGCGACACGGTCGAGGGATTTACCGAGCTTGCAGGGATGTTTTTAAATCAAAAGCTGGAGGGCAGCGTGCACACCGTCAATATAGAAAGCTATTAGAAACCGGGGACAGGGACGGGTTTTTGAAAAAGGCGGAATACCATCCCCGATTTGTCCCCCGGCGAAACGGAGACCAAGATGGAAAATAACGTAATGATACGGATAAAAACGCTCCAGGAGGCGGATGGCGAAAGCTTTGACGCCATCGAGCTGGAGACGCCGGGAAAGTTCGGCGAAATCAATCATAAATACTATATCAAGTATGAAGAGAGTGCGATGACCGGGTTCCCGGATACGGCGACCACGCTTAAAATCTGGCCGGGCAATTTAAAGGTGATTCGAAAGGGACGCTATAACATGACGCTGCACTATGAGGCCGGATGCCGCAACCTTTGCTTGTACCCGACCCCGTACGGAGAGATCGGCGCACAGATTTATACCTCGGAGGTCGCCTTTGACTTTCAAAAGGAATGCGGCCGGCTGCGCGTGGATTATACACTGGATGCGGACAATGAGAATTTTATTCAAAATTCGCTGCGCGTCGAGATTCGCCCCATTTAAAAACGAAAAGGAGAAAAAACAATGAGTATACAGGAAACCATGAAAGAAAACATTGCGGCGGTGCTGCTTGCGGCGTATCGGGCGGCGGCTGAGGATGGAACGTTCCCCAAAGACGCGGCATCGGATATTCATGATCTGATCCGTCTGGAGGTGCCGAAGGATAAGCAGCACGGCGATTTTGCCTGCAACATCGCCATGATTTTGGCAAAGTCTTTGCACATGGCGCCGCGCGCCATTGCACAGGCGCTTTGTGACCGCATCCAAAAGAACCGGGACATCGAGAGGGTGGAGGTAGCCGGTGCCGGCTTTATCAATTTTTATCTGTCCTCTGCATGGCTCTATGAGACGATGCGCCAGATCGAAAATGAACAGGAAAACTACGGGAAAGTGGATATCGGCCACGGGAAAAAGGTGATGGTAGAGTTCGTCTCGGCCAATCCGACCGGCCCGATGCATATGGGCAACGCGCGCGGCGGCGCCCTGGGCGACTGTCTGGCGTCGGTGCTGGAATATGCCGGCTATGATGTGAGCCGTGAATTTTATATCAACGACGCCGGTAACCAGATCGAAAAGTTCGGAAACTCTTTAAACGCGCGCTATATCCAGGAGCTTCAGGGCGAGGACGCCATCGCGTTCCCGGAGGACGGCTATCACGGCGACGATATCCGCGAACACGCCAAGGCCTTTATCGCCATCCACGGCGACCGCTATTTACAGGCGAGTGAAAAAGAGCGTAAGGCCGCACTGGTGGATTATGCCTTAGAGAAGAATATTACCGCACTGCAGGAGGATCTTGGAAAATATCGGATTCATTATGATGTGTGGTTCAGAGAGAGTACCCTGCACGAATCCGGCGCGGTACAGGACGCGATTGCGCTTTTGACAAAAAAGGGCTATACCTATGAAGAGGACGGCGCACTCTGGCTCAACTGCGAGAAGATGGGTCTTGAAAAGAATGAGGTTCTGGTTCGCCAAAACGGGATTCCGACCTACTTTGCTGCCGATATTGCCTATCACATCAATAAGCTGACGACCCGCGGCTTTGACTGGGCAATCAATATCTGGGGCGCTGACCACCACGGCCATGTTGCCAGAATGAAAAAGGCGCTGGACGCGGCCGGTGTGGACGGAAACCGTCTGGACGTTGTGCTGATGCAGCTGGTTCGGCTGATGCGTGACGGCGAGGTTGTGCGGATGTCAAAGCGAACCGGCAAGGCGATTACCCTGTCGGATCTGCTGGAGGACATCAGCGTGGATGCGGCGCGGTTCTTCTTTAACATGCGCAGCGCCGGGAGTCACCTGGACTTTGACTTAACGCTTGCCGCGGAGCAGAGCAACGAAAACCCGGTCTTTTATGTTCAGTATGCGCACGCCAGAATTTGCAGCATTTTGCGGCTGCTGGAGGAAGAGGGCGTGAAGGTTTTGCCGTTTGATGAAGTCAAGACGGCGCTTTTGACGGACGAATCGGAGCTTGCGCTCCTTAAAAAGCTGGCCGATCTGCCCGATGAGATCGCGTCTGCGGCAAAGGCACTGGAGCCGGCGCGGCTGACCCGGTATGTGATGGATCTTGCGGCGGCATTCCATACCTTTTATACTGCGTGTCGGGTTCGTACCGAGGATCGCGATCTGATGAACGCGCGGCTGAAACTGATTGACAGTACCCGAATCGTCTTAAAGGGCGTGCTTTCGATGCTGAAGATTACGGCGCCGGAAAAGATGTAAAAAACCACATAAGGAGAATACCATGAAAAAACGGATTGCGGCGGCTTTGACCGCCTGTCTGCTGCTCGGTACGGGCGGTTACGCCATAGAGCCGTCCGAAATCGTGTCAGAGGCGAATTTTTATACGGGAACCCTGTACTACTGCGATGCGGCACGGAACAAGGTGGTGCTGAAAAACGTCAAACCCATGGGAACAATGAACGAAAAAAGCAGCAAGACCGCCGCGGAGGCGGAATATCAGGAGCTTGACCTTATCGGCGAGGTGCAGGTGGAGGACGGCAGCACGGTCGATGCCGAAATCTGCAACCGCTTTGCAGACAGCAATGTCAGGGCGCTGATTGTCCGCAGCGAGGCAAAGGGCTTGCAGGTTGTGACCTTAAAGTTTATGTAGGATAAATCGGTTGCAAGGAGATAGCCGCAGACGGTGCGGCAGAATGGAGCGTGTGATGATGAAGCCTTGGAAGAAAAAGCTTGCGGCTCTTTTGTGTATCGGTGCGCTGGCGGTGATGCCGGCCGCGCCGGCCTTGGCGGAAGAGACGGCAGCGGAAGAAATACAGAACACAGAAAATAACGATCAACAAAAGCTGAACGCAAATCAGGCAATGGCTTTGATTCAGGCCGTTGCCAGTCATGTCAGCGCCTTTGGCCGCTATGAAAATTTGAATGAGCGAAACATGTATAAGGCCGGTATGGAACGTCTGATTTCCGAAAATCCCGACCTTTACAACAGTGTGTTAAAGGGCATGCTGGAATCCGTGGACAGTCATTCGGAGTATTATACGCCCGAAGAGGCGGTCGCACTGACCGAGACCATCAGCGGAAAGATTGTGGGGATCGGGATTGGCATTGATTTTCGCAACGGTTCGGCCGCGGTGGTGGATTCCGTTATCCCCGACACCCCGGCAGACCGCGCCGGTATCGAGGTGGGCGATGTATTGCTGCGCGCGGACGGCACGGATCTGACCGAACTGAAGTCTGAGACCATCCTCAGTCTGATCCGCGGCGAAGAGGGAACGAATGTCCACATAGACGTCAGCCGTGACGGCGCGGAGCTTGGGTTTGATATGGTGCGCGAGACCATCATCGGAACCTCGGTTTCCGACAAGCTGTACGAAAAAGACGGCGAAAAGGTGATGTATATCCGAGTACACGGATTTGTCAGCAACACGGCGGAAAAATTCAGCGAGGCAATCGAGAAAGCGAAAAAGGAAAAGACGGACAAGCTGATTATTGACCTTCGCAATAACGGCGGCGGTATTTTTGAACAGGCGATTCAGATGGCAAACTGCCTGGTGCCGGAGGGAAAAGTGATCACCACGGAGGATCACAAGAACGAGATTTTTAACAAGACCTACGTTGCCTCCGCCGGGGAGAAAGGATCGTTTGACACGGTTGTCTTGGTAAACAAAAATTCTGCCAGCGCGTCTGAGGTTCTGGCGGCCGCGCTTCGCGAGAACGATTGTGCGGTTTTGGTCGGCACCCAGACCTACGGCAAGGGAACGATTCAGACCATCAACGATTTGCAGACCGGCGGTATGATTAAGTATACCACCGGGTTCTACCTCACGCCGAACGGAAACAACATCAACGGCGTCGGACTGACCCCGGACGCCACGGTGGAAAACGAGCTTGTGCCGATTGACCCGGAGCGCTACGGCGCTTTTACCTATGACAAGGTTTATGCCCTTGGCGACACCGGCGAAGAGGTTCAGCGCGCCAAGGAGGTTTTAAGCCTTTTCGGGATTTTCCGCGGTGAGGTCAACGATGTGTATGACCAGGACTTATTCTATGCGGTCTACGCGTTTCAGCAGCAGGCAAAGGTGTTTCCCTACGGTGTGCTGGATCTTACCACCCAGCTGCAGCTTAGGAACTATCTGAGCATGGCAAAGGAAGAAAAGGACGATCAGTTTGATGCCGCAATGGCACACTTTGGTCTTTATGATGTAGAAAAATAGAAAAGACGGTATGACGGCGGTTTTTGTGCAGCCGTCTTAGCGGAAACGGAGCGCGCGTATGAAAGCAAAGAATTCCATGCGGTGGATTTTGCTGACAGTGTTTTTGGGAATCGTCATTTTGGCTTTTTGCATCAACCTTTTTAAAAACCAAAATGTCTATGTTACGGAATATGCATACTGCGCACCGTCCGTGCCGGAGGAGTTTGACGGATACCGAATCGCCGTGATATCCGATATGCATAACTCAAAATATGCCCCAAAGGTGACCGCGCTTTTGGATCGCGTACAGGCGGACTGCATTGTCTTTTTGGGCGATATGATGCAGCTGCCGGATACGGACATCAGCCGCGTCTGCGACGTGATCGCGGCAGAAAAAGACCGAAGCCTTATTTATGCCGTCTTTGGCAATCACGAGGCAAGCTGCGGCTATGCGGCGCGCAAGGAGCTGTCGCGGCAGCTGACAAAGAGCGGCGCGGTGGTGCTGCTGAACAAAGCGGCGGAAATCAAACGCGGCGGCAAGACGGTTCGGCTGATCGGAATTGAAGATACCGGCGACGCCGCGGTGGACGATGCCAAGGTACAGGAGATCAGAGATACCGTACAGAAACAGGCAAGGGACGGGCAGTGCAACATTTTGCTCTATCACCGCGCCGATCTGTACCCTAAGCTTAAGGATTTGCCGGTTTCTTTGATTTTGTCCGGGCATCTGCACGGCGGTGTGGTGCGTTTGCCGTATTTCGGCGGCGTGATCGGCGATGCCGGCAAGACGCTTTTTCCGCCTTATACGGAAGGCGTATACCAAGAGGGTGAGGATGCGGCCGCCATGATTGTCAGCTGCGGCTGCGATTACAACCTCTCGAAAATGCGGATCGGCAATCCGCCGGAAATCCCGGTGATTACCCTGCATACGGAAAAGGAGTAAGAAAAACATTAAAAAAAGAACAAAACGGACTTTTGCAATGAAACAAACAGACTTTTATAAGGGGGGAAACCAATGAGCGGACTTTCGCTGATCATGCTCGGTGTGCTGGCCGTGATCGTTCTTGCCGTCATCTTTTTCGGACTGATCGCAAAAAAGGAACAGACAGACAGCGGCTTTGGCCATTGGCTCCCTCAGGATGGCATATCGGAGGAAGATGAAATTTTAAAGATGATCGCGCAGGATCGTTTTTATCAGGTTTTTCAGCCGTTTGTGGACGCCAAAACGGAAAGGATTGTCGGCTGTGAGGCGCTGACCCGTCTGCACGGCGGACAGGAAAAGGAGGGGGCAATGCCCTCCGCCTTTATGGAAAACGTAAAGAATGAGGAAATCTGTGATCGGTTTGATATGCACGTGCTGAAAAAATGCTGCACATGGATGCATAAAAAGGATGTTACCGTGACCGTGAGCTGCAATTTTTTGCGCAGAACGCTGTCCAAGGCGGACGCGGCAGACCGAATTGTCCGCACCGCAGAGGAGGCAGGCGTTTTGCCGCAGCAGATTGCGATTGAAGTGACCGAGGACGCGGTGAGAGACGGCCATGCCGCGATGGCGGAGCATATCGCGGCGCTGAAAGAGGCCGGTTTTTTGATCTATCTGGACGATTTCGGAAAGGCCTATACCTCGCTGGAGGATTTGACGAGATTCCGCCCCGATGTCATCAAGCTGGATAAAAATCTGCTGCAAAGCACGGATCGGGAACAGGGGCTTGCGCTGTTTTCGCAGACGGTAAAGCTGGCAAAGGGAATGGGTGCGGCCGTCTTGTGCGAGGGCGTTGAAAATCAAAAGCAGGCGGAAATTGCAAAGGCGGCAGGCTGCGACATGCTGCAGGGGTTTTATTATTACTTCCCCATGGAGGCGGAAAAGATGGAGGATTTGCTGCGGGATCTGCAGTGAACCGCCCTGTTTGATGCGTGAACGGACGGATTTTATGAAAAAGTAAAAAAATTCAAAAAAAGGCTTGCCAAAATAAAAAAATTATGGTATAGTGTTATGGTTGATTACGGGCAGTCCTCTGGTGCAGCTGCATTACGAATGCTTAGAGAAGAAAGGATTTATAAAATGGATATCTTAAAGCAAATCACACAGGAACAAATCAGAACAGACCTTCCGGCTACGGAAATCGGTGATACCGTTAAGGTATACGTAAAAGTCAAAGAGGGTAACCGCGAGAGAGTACAGATGTTTGAAGGCACTGTGATTAAAAAGAATCACGGCGGCATTCAGGAAACCTTCACCGTTCGCCGCGTTTCTTACGGCGTTGGTGTGGAGAGAACTTTCCCGGTAAATTCTCCGAAGATCGATCGGATCGAAGTCGTAAGACATGGTAAAGTACGCCGTGCAAAGCTTTATTATCTGCGTGACAGAGTCGGTAAGGCAGCAAAGGTAAAAGAAAAACTGAAATAAGTGAGAAATGGCAGTGGCGGTTATGTGATATAATCGTCACTGTTTGCCATTTAGAGCAAATGATTTATCGCAATTTGAAAGAAGGGAGAAATCATAAACCCGGTCCTACGGACGACCGCCCTTTATGATGCGTGATTCATATGAGTGAAGAAAAAAAGCAGCGCGATCCGCAAACTGCGCCAAACGATGCAAATGATGCGGAAGCGGTAAAAAAGGTCGATTTTGATACCGCGATTTTAAATGACACTTCCATCTTTGCGGCAACGAATGAAATCGAAAAGCAGAAAGAGGATTCGGCCGCCGCAGCGGCGGAAGAGACCGCAAAGGAGACGGCAGAGCCGAAGAAAACGGCCGCTGCAAAGGAGAGTGCAGAACCGAAGAAAACGGCCGCTGCAAAGGCAACGGCGGCGCCCGTGGAAAAAGCGGCAAAGACCCCGGCAAAAAAGACGGCGCAGACCAAGACAGAAGTTAAAAAACCGGGCAGTGATGCAAGCAAAGAAACGGAAGAGGACGAAAAGAACGAGACGAACTGGGGGAAGGAATTGCGGGACTGGATTGTTGCAATCGGCATTGCGGTGGTATTGGCACTGGTAATCCGAAATTATGTTTTCACCCTGGTAAAGGTACAGGGACAATCGATGGAGCCGACGCTGCATAACGCCGACCGTCTGTATGTAAACCGCTTTTTGTATACACCGAAAAAGGGCGATGTCATCATCTTTGTCCCGGAGAGCGACCCGAACCGCCCTTACGTAAAGCGCGTGATTGCGACCGCCGGAGACTCTGTGTACATCGATTTTAAGACGGGCAACGTGTTTGTCAACGGCCAGCTCCTTGACGAGCCGTATATCAAAGAAAAAACGCGGAACAACGGCAGCTATATCATGAGCCTGATGCAGCAGGGCAATTACGGCCCCGACGCCCCGATTGTCATCCAGGAGGGACACATCTTTGTCATGGGTGATAACCGCAACAACAGTAAAGACAGCCGTGAATTGGGACAGGTTCCGCTCGATGAAGTGCTGGGCGGCGCGGTATTCCGTTTCTGGCCGCTGGATCATTTGGGTTCGGTACACCGTGACGCGATTTCAACTTCCTATGCAGAGGATAACGATGTCTACGGCCTGGGTTCTTCCAATTGGGATATCGAGGGCTAAAAAGAAAGTAAAAGGGGATGAAAACGATGAACTTACAGTGGTTTCCCGGACACATGTCCAAAACCAGACGCATGATTTCAGAGCATTTAAAGCTGGTGGACGTCCTGGTTGAAATTTTAGACGCACGGCTTCCGCTTTCATCCCGCAACCCGGAGATTGATAAAATTGCCGGGGATAAGCTGCGGATTTTGGTTCTCAATAAGGCAGACCTTGCCGACAGCGCGGCAACGGCGGCGTGGCAGGCTTATTTTGCCCGTCAGGGCTTGACTGCCGTTCCGCTTGACAGTCAGAGCGGAAAGGGCTTTTCGGCCTTTGCACCGGCGGTTGACCGCGTCATGAAAGAGAAGATCGAACGCGACCGCAGCCGCGGCATCCAGCGGCACAGCGTCAAGCTGATGGTGGTGGGGATTCCCAACGTCGGAAAGTCCTCTTTCATCAACCGTCTGTCCGGGCGCAGTGCGGCAAAGACCGGGGATCGCCCCGGAATCACGACCACCAAGCAGTGGATCCGCATTGCCGGAAAGTACGAGCTGCTTGATACACCGGGGATTTTGTGGCCGAAGTTTGAAAGCCCGGAGGTTGCAAAGCGGATTGCCTTTACCGGCGGAATCCGTGACGAAATTATCGATATCGAGGAGCTGGCCTGCCAGCTGCTTGCCTATTTGTCCGAGCGGTACGCGGCGGCGCTGTGTGCGCGGTATAAGCTGACGGTTGATCCTGCCCAAACGGAGCCGTATGCCCTTTTGGAGGAAATCGGCAGAAAACGCGGCTGCATCGTCTCAGGCGGAAATGTGGACACTTTTCGTGCTGCCGCACTGCTTTTGGACGATTTTCGCAGCAGCAAGCTTGGTGCGATCACCCTGGAACTTCCGGATACCAAAGCAGAATAATGAG
>URTH01000052.1 GCA_900550775.1 uncultured Eubacteriales bacterium
GCATATCGTCAATTTCCGAACGGCTGTATACATATTCCACATTACCGCTTACGTTTGTATAAAACATAACAGGGTCGGATATTTTATAGGAATACACACCGTTACACCTTAAATCCACCGACAGCTTATAGTTCATAGACTCATCGATTGTTACCCTGAAAGGTACAGGTGAAGAAGTCCCGAATTTATTGCCGGTAATTTCTTTTGTGTTGAAATAATAAACCCTCTGATCCTTGCCCGGTTCGCCGCCGAAAGTGAAACGTTTGCCAACCTGTGCAAAGCTTTGTTTGATGCTTTCGCCCAAATTGCCGCAAAAAATACTCGGCTCGGTTGAATTATCATAGACAAACTCACCCGCCTCAGCACAAAACTCAACAATCTTGCCCGATTCCACAATGATCATGCTCTGACCCTCGTTTACCGAAATGATAGAGCCGTTCGAAATAATGTTGTCGTCTCCTTTTTTGTTGGAGCTTCTTTTTCCCGCTCGTTTTTCGCCTTTTGCCACAAGTGTGTCGGCATCCAAGCTTTCGCAGTAGAAAAATTCTCTCCACTGATCAGCCAAAACACCGCCAAGAGCGCCTGCGCCTGCTTTTAAAAGTCCCATAATTCTGTTCTCCTCTCAATTATTTTATTTTTTATACTCTGTTATATCCCATATATCGGGTGTACATATCAGCCTGCCGTTTTCATCCGTATCAAGCGTGATTTTGTGTCCGCCGCGCATAACGATATAAATTTCAACATCGCTGCCGCAGTTTATTATATACGGTGTGCCGTCATCTGCTTTTTGCAAATTTTTCTTGTCGCCGTTTTGAATCAGCTCGTTCTCATCTCCGTACCGCGGAATAACAAGATACCATTTTTCTCCGCCGTAATCATAATGACTGATTGCCCGGCGTTTTTCCTCCGAAAGCTCCGCAAACAGCTTTTCCGTATACTCCGCCGCCGCTTTTTCACCCCCATCTCTCTCTCCGAGATATGCGACCGCCCAATAGGGATAGTCATCGATTTCATCGAACGGAAGAGTATTTGCGTATTCTGTACGATGCTCACTGTCCACATACACCATTCCCGGTCCGTCCAGCATAAAAGGGGTTTCTCCGGGAGCCCTGCATCCGAAAAGACTGGCAATAACCGTAAATATCGCAATTACTTTCATCAGCCTCACCTTAATCACCCTTTCGGCAATTCGATCCGCATATCATAGCAAAGTATTCTCGAAATAAGAGCCGCCGCTTCGCTCCGTTTAACCTGTGAATCCGGATAGAACGCCATGTATTCATCGCTTCCTACTGCGACCCCTTTATTATAAAGATCCAAAATTTCATATGCGAAGGGCGTTGTGTCATAAACGTCCGGAATATCGGTTATCGGAACATCGTTTATAAAATACGGATTGACGTCGCACCGTGAAAACAGATATGCCATCTGTGCACGCGTTGCGTTTTCCTCCCAATCGAAGATAATATAATCTTCAAGTATTGCATTGTCATAGCAATAATCCACATAAACATCATACCAGTTTTCACCGGTCATTTGGAATTCAAGTTCCTCTCTTTCGTATTGGCTTTTATTGTGAATTACCGCGGCAATTTTGGCTGCCTCCGCACAGGTCAGACCGGCATCAGGATCAAACAGTGTTTCGCTTTTTCCGTTTATGATACCAAAGCTGTACGCCGCCTGCACATAAGAATAGTACCATGCGTCCGGCGATATGTCTGCAAACGGCAGAGAGGTATCCTCCAGATATTTGCTTCCTTTAAAGCCGCAGTCCTCGCAGTATATCATGTTTTCACCGAAAATATCCTTTTCCGTCATGCTCTCAACAAGTGCGGTGTGCATAGTCAAAAACTCAAAATTCCCGTCACCCTTTGCATCGGATATTTTTTCGTACATCATATGCTCATCTGCCGTGCACGGGATATAAAACTGTATAAATCCGGTTCCGGCAAACACATCAAAATCAAACGTTATTTCCTCTGAATTCAATGTAACCTCATTAAGATTTGCGCAGCTGGCAAAAGCGCGCTCACCGATATTTTTCACACTTGACGGAATATATGCACTTTCGGCATTGCAGCCTTCAAATGCATTTGTGTTTATCAATTCAATTCCTTCGGCAACGGATATGGCTTCAAGTCCTAAGTCAAAACAAGCCATAACACCGATTTCATTGATTATTGTTCCGTCTATTTCTGCCGGGAAAAAGGCAAATTCATCACCGTAATAAGCAGTAATTACTCCATCCTTTGTGTATTCATACATACCGTCTGCAGATTTGAATGTTTCCCATTCCGCACTGACAACAGTGCTGCTTAAGATCAGCAGTGCTGCAAGCAATAACGATAGTTTTTTCACATTTTGCACCTCCCGTTACTTTATTTTGGCTTCCGCATCGTCCGCGCGTCTTGTGTAAACCGCCATGCCGCCGGTCGCTGCGTCATTCATAGCATTTATGCCTTCCTTCAGTTTTTCTTTGTCCGCCTCCGTTATGGCTTCCTCACCTTTTGTTGCAGCCTTAAAAGCCGTTCCGAATGCCGCCGCCATTCCAATCGCTGCCGCATCCTCTCTTTTTTCCGCCTTACTTCTGCCAAAGCCGAACAAACCTCTTTCATCATCGCGAACGCCGAAAATATAATCAAATTTGCATTTTGCATTATGTGCATACTGCAAATCCGAACGGTCTTTTTTGCTGAAACAGATTTTAAGCTCTTGCTTGATATACGGATGAGGACGAAGACCTTTTTTGTTGTCTGTATTCACCTTGCTCATATTTCCGCCCAAAAGCTTGATTTTTAATCCGCATTCCTTAAATTCAGGATTTTTCCCCGGCTCGGTTGCCGGTGTTTCATCTATGTATTCCTCATAGCTTGCCACCTGATCGTAGCGGAAAAGCTCATTCATTTTGCCTCTGCCCGTGTTGCTTCTGTGTTTAATCCGAAACATTCCCAAGTCATCGCAAAATTCAATGCCCATTTCCTTGAGCGACGAAGGGTATGTGTCTTTCTTTCCTTCTTTGGAATAGACCTCCTCATAAAGTCTGTTCTGCCTTTTCATGTATTCTATATGTCCCTTGACTTCGTCCAATGTCAGCTCACTCAGCCTAATGTACTTTGAGCATAGATTTCCGCAATCGTCACATAAAAATTCCTTGTTCTTGATTTTTGTGCGATGCATCATACCGCATTCCTTGCCGCATAACGCGCAATTTTTTTTGCCGAAAATGTTCTTGAAAAAATCACCGAGTCCCATATTTTTTTCCTCCTTAAATTTTTTTATTAAAAACTTCCGCCCCGTCCGCCGTGACTTCTGCCGGAAGACGATGTATGGCTGCCGGAATCCGATTTCGGTTTTTCCGTTTTTGTCACGGTGCTGTAAAGGAATATATCCCTTGAAAAGTCAAGATTCATACTGTTCGGCTTCATATAATTGCCGGCATAGTCCTCTTTGACCGCCGTTTTCATTGCGCAGAGCTTTTTGTGCATCATAAAATACGCAAGAATAAGGGGAAGAAGAAGCGCCCCGGCAACCACACACAGGATATACTTCATGCTGTGCTGCCTCTTGTTGAACGGCTTACCCTCTGCTGCCATCTCCAAAAGCTCTTCCGTATGGTCGGCGTATGATTTGACTGCAGCATAATAGTTATCTTCCTTTAAATACGGCACAATCTTTTTTTCAAGGTATGCAAGACCGTTTTTGTTAAATATTGTCTCGCCGCTGCCGCAGACGGAAAAATGATATTCTCTTTCGGAATCTGCTATGTAAAAAAGTATTCCGTCATAATTATCACCGTAACCGTAGCCATTATAATCGTAAATGTCGTCTGCCGCCGCTTGTGCGTCATAGGCAGATAATCTATCCTCTGAAACAAATACGATGTCAAAATTATATTGTTCACGAATTTTATCAAGCCTTGCCGACAGCTCTTTATTTTGTTCCTCTGTCAGGTATCCGACCGAATCCGTAATCGTTGGATTGATAAAATCCGCATATACGGTAATTGACGATACAAAGCAGAGAAGGGCAATCATGATTGCAATAAATCTTTTCATTTAGCTCCCTCCTAATGCAGCAAGAAATATGCTATAACTGCAGCTGCTATATAAGTAAAGCCGGCAATTTTTGCAAAGTATCTCCATTTTTTTCCGTTATCAATAGGATATTCACCGACAACCTTACCGGTCTGTCCGTTGACAGCAAACTTATAGGTATTGTTCATATATTTAATATTGAGCATCCAAACCGGGAGAAGGGAATACCTAATTTTACCGCCTGAAAAGCTGATTTTTGTACTTTCGGGAATCACCGCAGCGTAACCGCTCGTCGTCTCCTTAAATACCGAAACCGTTGAATTTTTTACACGTTCGTTCGCTCGCTCTATGCTTTCCTCTGCCGAAACATCATATTTATCCGCCATATACCCCGAAAGATATGCACCGTTAAACTCCACTGCATCATCATAACAAAAAGGTTCTACCGCCTCCATATATGCGTCATCCGCCTTTTTTGAGCCGTCAACAGGAATGTTGGCAAAACCCACACTGCCGCTTCTGAAAAGTCTGTAATAATCTGTTTTGGTATAATTGTAATTGGAATCACTCCAGCTTGTGGTTCTTTGTGCACCGTAAGTTATTGCTGCGCTGCAGTCGCAGTCAAACATCCAAAACGGCACATAAACGCCTGTCATTTCTTCTATTTTCTTCTTAACCTTAAATTCGTCCGGCAGAAACGGCGCGTTTTTGAAATCTGCCTCAAATGCCTCCATTGCCGCCTTTTTTTCTGTTTTAAACGGAATAATATAGTCAGGTCGGAGGGTACCCTCAAACTGTCCCTTGATCACCGCTGCATCGCCGCAGTATGGACAAACGGTTGACCCCATTGTATCGTCACCGGTTATTTCCGCACCGCAGGAGGGGCAGGTATAGCTTGCGAGTTCAATTTCTCCGTCCGTTTCATAGTTTCTCGGTTCGTAATGTTCCCAGTCATATTTTGACTCTCCCTGCATTTGCGATCCGACATCCTCAATTTGCCGCATAGCGTCAAGCTCAAAATCATTTCCGCAAGAATCGCAGTGCAGCGACTCGTTTTGGAAAATCAGCGAAGCACCGCAGCAAGGACACTTATAGCTTTGTACTGTTTCCATCGTTTCACCCCCTTAATATGATTATCATAATTTGCATCCGATAAATTTTACAGCATCGCCGCTGCAGAAATTATAATAAGAATTATTTGAAAAGTCACAGCCGGAAAATTCGATATCCGAACAATCGTAAGCGCTTATAAAATACGAATTCTCCGAGCTGTTGTTATTTTTAATTTCCGAGTTTGTTACGCTTACACCGCTGCAGCCGTCCAGTACAAACATTGAAAACATCCCGGAATCTCTGAATGTGGAGCCGTTAAACTTAATTCCCTCACAGTCACTTAACTCAACAAGCCCGTATGTGCACTCATATATTTCCGTGTTTTCCACAGTTATTCCGGCAGAGTCTGTCGCAGTTATTCCGTACGTTCCGCAGCCGTACAGACTGCACTTATCAATATTTATATCCCGGCAACCGTCAAGCATTATTACGCCGCCGGTACAATAGCCCTTCTCAACCTTATGTCCTGCCGTGATATTTTTAAGCACAATACCGCTGCATCCCTTAAAGCTTAGTACGTTTGCGTAGGGAGCCTGAGTAACAACAGAAGCGCTTATTCCCTCCGGTGCTTCTATAACAAGATTGGATACGTCTTTTATTATATATTCGTATCTTTCAAAGGTGTCATCTGCAAAAACATTGGGGTTATCAATATTTATCGCGTCAAGCTCCGATAAATCATATTCCTGCTCCTTAAGAATGATTTTTGTATAGCTTGCCGCATTAAGTATAATATCATGAGGCGTCTTTGCCTCCACAATGTTATATTTTATTACATTTGCAATATTATTTTCTTCGTCCCATTTAACCTCACATCCCAGTTCCTCGGCAACCAGCCGCAGGGGAACAAAGGTTCTTTCGTCTTTAATTACCGCAGGAACGTCCATGGTTCTTTTTTCACCGTTTTTATAATAGTCTGCGCTGCCTATATAAAGCGTAAGCTTATCGGAGGGCGAATCAATATCGACTCTTTGTTCCTCCGCAAACCACTCAACGCTGTACTTTAAATGCTCCGAAACGGCTCTCGCCGGAACGAGCGTACGTCCGTTTTCCACAAAGGGCGAAACATCCGTTTCGATAATTTCCCCGTTTATCGTTATTCCAACCGCAATATCTGCGCCGGCATTGACGCAAACTATATTACCGGAAATAAAAAGAAATAAGACCGTTAAAAAAGCAATATATTTTTTAATAAAAATCACCTCTTAAATTTTGGCACATATGCTCCCGCCGCCGAAAACCGGGCGGCGGGAATATCCGGATATTTTACTTATGCCGTCTCTTTATTCTTGGCCGCACCAATTATGTACAGAACCGGAATAACCAAGCCGGTAGCGTAGTTAAAGACGTTGAAATCGCTGCCAAGTACGTTTGAGGTAACGTTTCCGGCTACGCTTAAGATTGCCACAATGATACCCATAACCAGGCAGGCTTGTGCCTTTTCGGGTTTATCGCAGTTTTTCACGCCCATAATTCCGGCAATCAACTGAAACACTGCACTTGCCAGAACCAGCACGCTCGCAAGCATAAGACCAACGGCGCTTGTTTCAAGAACCGCTGCCAAAGCTCCCACTCCGATCATTGCAATAATTCCTCCGATAATACCGAACGCTGCGCCGATAATCATCAGAATCCCCGTGACCTTCAAAAACTTCCTTCCTTTCATAATGAACCTCCTTAAAAAAATTTTTATTTATATCCACATTTTTAAAATGGATATGACAAAGTATTATCTTTCTACCGTTACAGCCTCGCACAGCGGCTTCACATCGCCGCCTTCGTGATCCAAGAGCATAAGCTTGTAAATGTATCCGTCACCGGAGCTTCCATACAAATAGTAATTCTCCTGGTTAACATATTCTACCCGATAATCGACTAATATTCCGTTCGCGTTATACTTCACACTGTAAATCCTCGCACTGCTGCTCGGCGCAAAGCCGATTGCGGTATTAAGGTCTTCGTTGCAGCTGACAAAGGCTGCGACCTTCGGCGCAATCAGCGCATACCACGCGTCCGTTGCATCGGTATCGGACATGGTAGTCGACAAGACGGTGCTGCTTTTTGCTCCTACGACTTTCATGGGAGAATACTCGCTTTGCGTAAATGTCTGTGTAAATGCCTTAAAGCTTGTGCCGCTGTAATTTCCCCAATAGATTTCCGTTATGCCGTAGGCAAGCATCGTTTTACCGTCAAACGCAGTTTTGCAGTCCCTTATATTCAGTCTTTCAGCAAGGTTTTCAATTTTCGCCGCTTTTATGCCCTTGTCGTACGTTGTCTTGCCCGCGCCCTTGATTGTGAGCGTTCCGCTGCCGTAAACAGAAACCTTACCTCCACAGAGAATACCCACCGCATCGGTGGTGTCCGCTTCGATGATACTGTCGCCCGTAAGCTCTATATCAAGGTCGCCGTTTGCATAAATTCCGACAGATTCCGCCGTGGCGTAAATCGGATGCGTCCCGATATGCGCATTGTTCAGCGTCAGCTTTGCGGGAGACATTGCCGTTTCCGGCGTAAAGCTGACCGTACCGCCAAACAGTGTCTCGGCATCACCCTGTATGACGTCTTTGCCCTCCACCGTTATTATGGGTTCGGCAAATACCGCATAAAGCGAAAGTCCCTTAGGCACAAAAACCTTATCTCCCGACAAATAATCCACCGTTTTGCCGCCTTTTTCAACCGTCCATCCCAAAAAGCTGTATCCGCTTTTTATCGGGTGAACTTTTGGCAGAACTACTTGATTGTACGTTTTCATCCGTATGGATTTATACGGCTGGCTGTCGACCTCCGCTTTATCAAACAGAAAAAGAACCGTGGGGTCCTGCATATCGCTTTTTGTAAACGAATTGGCAGCAGACGGCTGATATCCGCACTTGGCGCAGGTTTTACGATATAGCCCTTCTTCGGTGTCGGTTGCTTCTCTTAAAAGCTCGTATTTGTAGCTGTGCTTTTCATTCTCCTTGTAGGTCACGGTATTTCCGGCCGCATCCTCATAGCTGCAGCGGCTGCATATACGGCTGTGGTTTGTACTGTCCATTTGGGCACACAAATCAAATTTATGTCTTACGGAGTGACTGACAAAGTTGCCGTTTCCACCTTTTTTAACTTCCTCGCCGTTTACCTTTACAACGCATCTGTATGTTTCGCTTCCCGGTGTCCTGTTTGCCACAACAAATGCCGGCGTCTCATAACCGGCAAACATGCCGACGTCTGCCCCATAATCAACAAGCTGTTTTATGCTGTGATACGCCGAACCGGATTTAATCTGCCAATCATAGGTAACCGTTGCCCCCTCCGGCGCGCATACCTTAATGTAAAACGCTGTGCTTTCATTGCATTCCGCGACGACCTTATCCGTAAGACTTTCGATAAAGGACGCTGTTTCCGTTCGCCCGATGCGCACAGGCAGAGCCATGCTCTCGCCGTCCGACGTCACCGTCAGCGTAAAGCTTTTTTCCTCCGTTGCCGTGGACGGGTAAACGCCGGCGATATAACGATTGTCTGTGATTGAAAGCCCGTAAGCTGCAAATTCCGCATCGCCCGTCACCGTATAACTGCCGGCACCGCCTATGTAATTATTCAGGTCAATGTTAATGGGCGATCCCGAAACACCTGCCGGAATTTCGATGGGCTTTTGGCGATATACCTTAAACCCCGAAGCCTCCGCACAAGTATATTCGCGGCGCACATGTATGTCCTTGGAGGGCTTGGAAAGATGATTCTCCGCAGGGACATCGTTTATATACAGCTTTGTTTCCGCCGTAAACCATGCATCACCCGTGGCTTTTGCATAGGCGCCGTATTCGTATACGGTATCCCCGATATATTCCTTCAATAAGTTGTATTCGGCTTCTTTCTCAATCAGCGCATTTTGTGCCGCGCTGTCCGAAATCATATCCCCGTCATCGTCTTCATAAATCTGCCTTACGGTATACTCCGATGTTCCGAGAGGATAAAAAATGGGTTTTCTGCCCGGCATTGGCTCGACATTGTAAAGCCGCAGCTCTTTTATGATCGGCTTCCATTGCGCGTAGATTCTCGTATTTTTATTGTATACCCTGCTGCTGTCAACCGATTCGCCGCCTATGGGCTCGGTATACCAGCCTTCAAGATAATACCCTTCTCTGTTGATAACGGTGTGATCATAAAATAAACTCGTAATCGTTCCGTCAATCTGCGTCGTCATATCAAGCGTTGCAGCGCCGGAGGCTCCGACAAAGCTGCCGCCGTTTGCGTCAAGCGTCACCGTGTATGGATTCGGGCTTTTGATTTTGTATTCCAGCGTAACCTTTGGCCAATTCACTCCTACGGTGTTTTTTGTTATCTTGGCCGGCAGAGATCCGTCCGACAGCAGTATCTGTGTATTCTGACTCATGCCGAAGTCTTTCTCAAAATTAAACAGAATCGTCAGCGCGCATCTGGTTGTGTTTTTGAAATTCATTGCATCCACATAGGTTTTTTTTACGGGGTCAAATACCATCCACTTAAGCTGGAATATGCTGTAGTTCACGCCGTCAGGCACCGTTATCGCCTGTGTCAGCTCCTCAACCGAGCTGTTTGGTCCGGGCTGCTGCGTCCCCATAATTTCAAGCGAATCCAAATAATTCTTCTTTACTCCTTCGGAACACAGATTTTTTGTTTTTATATACACATAACCGGCATAATAGTTTATGTTTTCATCGGGTAAAGGCTCATTGTCAATATAAAACGCGGTTTCACTGTTTACAACATAATTTCCGTCCTTGATCGTCACTTTAAAATAGTAATAATACTCGGTGCCGCTGTCAAACGGGTCTATGTTTGAGCTCAGCTTTGCGCCATCGCAAGCCCCGTGCAGACGGCTTCATGGTATTTTTCGCCTGCCGAGAT
>URTH01000053.1 GCA_900550775.1 uncultured Eubacteriales bacterium
CAAGCACGGTTTCCGTCCTGCCAAGGTATGCGTCATTTTTGCGTCTGGAAATTTCGTTCTGCACGGCGAGCATTGCCTCAAAGTTTTGATGCTTTTGCACCTCGTCCATCACGTCCGGCATCTTGGCCGCCGGGGTGCCGTTTCGTTTGGAATAGATAAACGAAAAAATCGTGTCATATTCCACTTCTTTTAAAAGCGAGACCGTCTCGGCAAAATCCGCGTCCGTCTCACCGGGAAACCCTACAATAATATCGGTTGTCAAAACGATCTCCGGCATGGCGGCACGCACCTTTTTCACAAGGGAAAGGTACTGATCTCTGGTGTATTTTCGGTTCATGGCCTTTAACACACGATCCGAACCCGACTGTACCGGAAGATGCAATTGCTTGCAGATTTTCTTCTCGCTTGCCATCACGGCGATCAGCTCGTCCGACAAATCTTTGGGATGCGAGGTCATAAAACGCACCCGCTCAATGCCGTCTGTGCGGCAGACCGCCTGCAAAAGTGCAGCAAAGGAAAGACCGCTTTCAAGATCGTTTCCGTAGGAGTTGACGTTTTGCCCCAGGAGCATAACCTCCCGATAGCCTTTTTGCGCGACCTCTCGCACCTCGTCGAGAATATGCTCTGCATCCCGGCTGCGCTCTCTGCCGCGCACATAGGGAACAATGCAGTAGGTGCAAAAATTGTTGCAGCCGTACATAATCGGGATCTTTGCAAGCGGCGGCTTGGAGCGAAAATACGAAATCTCCTCCGCGATGCGGCCATCCTCGTTTTCGGTCGCAAAGACGCGCTGCTTTTGCATGACCCCATACAAAAGCTCCGGCAGACGATACAGGGCGTGCGTGCCAAACACCAGATCCACATGGGTATATTTCTTTTGGATCGTCTCGGCGATGTGCGCCTGCTGCATCATGCATCCGCATACCCCGATGATCATATCCGGCCTGCGGCGTTTTCGATGCTTTAATGCGCCCAGGTTGCCGAACACGCGCAGCTCCGCATTCTCACGCACGGCGCAGGTGTTATAAATCACAAGATCCGCATGCGAAGCATCCTCACAAAAATCATATCCCATCTCAAAGAGCATACCCTTGATTTTTTCGGAATCGCTGGTATTTTGCTGGCAGCCGTATGTCTCGACAAAGGCGAGCGGCTGACTCGCTCTGCTCTCTGTCACGGCGCGGATTTTGCGGATATAGTCCCGCTGCTGCGCCATCTCCTCTGCGCTGATTTCACGGTTTTGCTTCATGCCTGACCTCTGTACTTATTCAAGATTTTTTCAATCCGGCCGATCGGCGTCAAAAGCTCACTGATGGAATTGTCATCATTGAGCGTTTTGATAATCAGCGCAATGTATTTTGACATATCCACCTCATGATACCACGGCGCCTTTAACAGCTCCGGCATGCGGTATACCAGGTTGGTGGTAAACACCGCGTCAATCAGGCCGGACTCATACGCCTGATTAAATTTATCCAGCCCCTCGGTAAACAGACCAAAGGTCGAAAATACCAGTACGCGTCTTGCCTTTCTCTTTTTCAGTTCCTTTGCCACGTCAATCATGGAATCCCCGGAGGCAATCATATCGTCAACGACGATAACGTCCTTGCCGGCAAGATCACTGCCCAAAAATTCATGCGCAACGATCGGGTTCTTTCCGTCAACGACGGTCGCATAATCGCGCCGCTTGTAGAACATGCCGAGATCCATTCCCAGCACCGAGGAATAGTAAATGCAGCGGCCGACCGCACCCTCATCGGGGGATACGATCATGGTATTGTCTTTATTTAAAATAATCTGATCGTCATAGCGCAAACACGCCTTAATCATCTGATACGTTGCATGGACATTTTCAAACCCGGTCAGCGGAATGGAGTTTTGAACCCGCGGATCGTGCGCATCAAATGTGATGATGTTATCAACGCCCATCGTCTCCAGTTCCTGCAGCGCCAGCGCACAGTCAAGCGACTCTCTGGCAACCCTTTTGTGCTGCCGTCCCTCGTAGAGCATCGGCATAATCACCGTGATGCGCTTTGCCTTACCGCCCATTGCCGAAATCACACGCTTCACATCCTGAAAATGATCGTCCGGGCTCATCGGCCGTTCCTGTCCGTACATTTTATAGGTTACGCCGTAGTTAAACGCGTCCATCACGATATACATGTCATAGGTACGAATCGAATGCATAATCAGCGCCTTCGCCTCACCGGTACCGAACCGCGGCGAGCTGACCGGAATCAAAAACGAATCCGTCTGCTTTCCCTCTTCCTGATTGAATTTCTGAAGATGTGCGTTGATTTTTTGCACCATCTCCTCGCAGCCCTTCATGCCAATGACGCCGAGTCTGCCCAAGTTACAGGTCTCACCTGTACAATCCATGCCAACACCAACCCTTTCTCTTTTGCCAATTTATATTAAAGTTTATCTGCTCTGTGTTATCGGCTGTACTGTGACAGCAATGCATAGCGGATATCCCAAAGCTTTTGGGATAAATCCACGTAATATTCGTGCGGGTTTTCAAACCGCTTTACCTCATCCCAGATCGTGGCGAGCTTTTCCTTTGCATAGCCGCGGATTTCCTCCAGCGTCGGGGACTGATAAACGCAAACGCCGTCTTTAAAAATCGGCACCTGCAAAGGCTCCGCCCAAAAGTCCGTTACGGTTTTCCGCTTCCAGGTGTTTCTGGGGTCAAAAATCTCATACGGCTTGGTATCGTCAATCTTTTCATCATAGGTAGTAAGCACATCGGCAATCGCCATCTGTGTGTCCTTCGCATAGAGACGGTACACCTTTTTAAAATACGGTGTAGTAATCTTTGCCACATTCTCACTCACCTTGATGCGCGGCTGAATCACCCCGTCCTCTTCAATTGCCACCAATTTATAGACGCCGCCGAACACCGGCTCGGATTTTGAGGTAATCAGCCGCTCGCCCACGCCAAAGGAATCGATCCTTGCGCCCTGCTGCAAAATATCGCGGATGATATATTCATCCAAAGAATTTGAAATCACGATTTTGGCGCTCTCCCAGCCGGCATCATCCAATATTTTGCGGCACTTTCGGGTAAGATACGTAATATCGCCGCTGTCAATCCGAATGCCGCAGTTTTTGATGCCGAGCGGCTTTAACACCTCATCAAAGGTGCGGATCGCATTCGGCAAGCCGCTTTTTAAAACATTGTAGGTATCGATCAAAAGCGTGCAGTTATCGGGATATGCCTTGGCGTAAGCTTTAAATGCGTCCAGCTCCGTATCAAAGGACTGCACCCAGCTGTGCGCCATGGTGCCGAGCGCCGGCACATGAAACATCTGATCCGAGATCGTACACGCCGTGCCGCACACGCCGCCGATATACGCCGCACGCGCGCCGTAAATCGCCCCGTCATAGCCCTGCGCCCGGCGCGAGCCGAACTCCATCACGGGGATATCCCCGGCCGCGCGGACGATTCGGTTGCTCTTGGTGGCGATCAGACTCTGGTGGTTGACGGTCAAAAGAATCATGGTCTCTAAAAACTGCGCCTGAATCAGAGGGCCGCGCACCGTCACGATCGGCTCATTCGGGAAGATCGGCGTCCCCTCCGGCACAGCCCAGACATCACAGGAGAACCGAAAATCCTCCAGATATCTTAAAAATGCCTCGTCAAAAATGCCTTTTCCCCGAAGGTAATCAATATCCTCCGCCGTGAATTTTAAGTTCTCAAGATAGGCAATCAGCTGCTCTACCCCTGCCATGATCGCAAATCCTGCGCCGTCCGGCGCCTGTCTGAAATACATGTCAAAATAGGCGATCTTCTCTCCCATGCCTTCCTTCAGGTAGCCGTTCGCCATCGTTAACTCATAAAAGTCCGTCAGCATGGTATAGTTCATGCTATCTGCGCCCTCTTTCTGCATTATAACTTCCTTGTTTTCACACTAGCAAGGACAGTATATCATATCCGAGGGGTAAAAAACAAGCATTTCTGATAAAATATTGACAAAATCTCCGAAAATCGTTATGATTCTCTAAGAAGTCCAATCCTCACCGCAAATAAAATAGATAATTTGTCCAGTCCGGGGCATTCCCCGGCGAATGAAAAAAAGGATGATTTTTATGAAAACCAAACACTGGATTTTGTTGTTTTCCGCACTTTTTCTGCTCTGCGGCGTCATGATTTTATGGATGACGCATCGGACGCAAGAGACACAGAGCGCCGAAATTTACCAAGACGGCACCTTGGTACAAACCGTCGACCTTTCTAAAATCGATGCGCCGCAGGAAATCCCGGTTTACGGCGACAACGGCGCGGAAAACATCATCCTCGCCGCGCACGGCAGCATCCGGATGCAATCTGCAAACTGTCCTGATCAGCTTTGCGTCCGCCAGGGCAGTATACAAAATGCCGCAGTCCCGATCGTCTGTCTGCCCCACCGCGTTGTCATCCGCATATCGGGAGACAATGGCGGCGCGGATATCGTTACAAACTAACCAAGTTCAAACACGGCAGCCGAACCCAAGGAGGGGTTTTTCATGTCCATCAAACGTCTTGCATCGGACGGCGTACTGACCGCCTTTGCACTCATCATCTTTATCCTGGAAATGCAGCTTCCGCCGCTTTTGCCGATTCCCGGCGTCAAACCGGGGCTTTCCAATATCATTACCCTGTTTGCCCTTTGCTTTCTTGGCGGCAAGGACGCCTTTTTGATTGTCACGGCGCGCATCCTGCTCGGCACGGCGCTGACCGGGAATCCGGCCGCCATGCTTTACAGTCTTGCCGGCGGTCTCTGCTGCCTTGGCGTTGAGTTCCTCTTGTTTTTTGTGTGTCATGTCAAGCCGATCTGGGCAGTCAGCACAGTCGGCGCCATTACCCATAATACGGCGCAGCTTGCCGTCGCCGCACTGGTTACCAAAACCGCGGCGGTCTTTGCCTATCTTCCGTTTTTGTGGGCGGCGGCGATTCTGACCGGGTTGTTTACCGGGCTTTGCATCACTTATCTTGCAGAGCACCACAAGGACACCCTTGACCGCCTTTTTTCAAAGTAAACCGTTCTTTCGGCATATAGGTTCCGACATCAATGTTGTTTTCCAGCCGTTTCATCCGGTCATGAAACCGCCGTCCGTCGTCCGACGGCAGCGCACCCATCAGACGCTGATAGATTTTTGAAAAATAGGACAGGTTTTTAAATCCGCAAAGCGCGGCCGCCTCGCTGACCGTCACATTCTTATTACACAAAAGTGCCTTGGCCTGGCTGCAGCGAATATAGTTTAAATAGGTGATCATCGAAACATCGGTGTTTCTTTTAAACTCTCTGGAAAAATACGCTCTGGAAAAGCCCACATGCTTTACGATATCGTCAATCGTAATATCCTGCGCGTAGTTTTCCCGGATAAACAAAAGCGCCTTTTCGATCGATTCGGGGAACTCCTCCTGCTTGGTCTGCTCTGCCGCATAGCGCTCGGTCAATGCGATCATCAGCTTCAGCACCGCGGCACGGATTTTGGCACAGTAATACGGCGGCTTTTCACTGTACAGCGCCGCAATTTTTTTAAAGTCTGCCGCCACGTCCGCCGACCGTATGCAGTGCCGGTAGGAAATCGCATCAATCGGAATCCCGTTTTCTCTGAAAAAGTCCGCGTCCACAATCAGGCAAAAATATTCCACCCGATCCGTCGCGGAAACGGCGTGAAAGCAATCGGGATTGATGATTACAAGATCCCCTGCCGCAACCTCGTAGCTGTTTCGGTTATAGAGCAGACTTCCGCTGCCGTTTACAAAACACAAAAACTCCGGGTTTTCGTGCCAGTTTCCAAAGTCGCCGCACTCTGCCTCAACCACATCAAAATGAAAGATAAACGGCAGCGGTTCGTTTTGCAGCATATGGTTTTCGTATTTCATACAAAATCCTCCAAGGCATAATTGTGTTAAAAATAGTCATAATACATTCTTGCAAATTTTCTGCTTTTATTATACAACAAAGATAGAATAAGTCAAGAAAGGAAGTGTGTTTTATGTTTCAAATCGGGGTTATGACGGATTCGTTCCGAATCGATACAAAAAGTGCAATCAAAAAAGCGGCGGAGCTTGGCGCCGCAGGACTGCAAATGTATGCAACAACGGGTGAAAACGCTCCGGAAAATCTCACAAAGGAAAAACGCCGTGAACTGTTAGACTTTGTAAAATCAAACGGTCTGGTGTTTTCGGCGATCTGCGGCGACCTGGGTCAAGGGTTTATCCATCCCGAAAAAAATCCGCAATTGATTGAAAAATCCAAACGCATTTTAGAGCTTGCCAAGGATTTGGAGTGCGACATCGTAACAACGCATATCGGCGTTGTGCCGCGCGATCCCAATCACGATCGGTATAAAATCATGCAGGAGGCCTGCTATGCGCTGAGCCGTTTTGCCGATGACATGCATTCTCATTTTGCGGTAGAAACCGGCCCGGAGGTCGCAAGCGTATTAAAGGGCTTTTTGGACAGCCTGTCCTCGCACGGTGTGGCGGTGAACTTTGACCCGGCCAATCTGGTGATGGTACACGGACAGGATCCGGTGGAGGCCGTCCATATTCTTGGCGATTACATCGTACATACCCACGCAAAGGACGGCAGACAGCTGACACCCTGCAACCCGGAAATCATCTACGGCGTCATCGATCACGACACCTTTGCAGAGCAGGAGCCGTCTTTTGAAGAGGTTCCCCTTGGCGAGGGCGACGTTCATTTTGAAACCTACCTTCAGGCGCTGCGCGATGTCGGCTATGACGGATTTTTAACCGTTGAACGTGAGTGCGGCGAAAACCCGGCAGCAGACATTGCCAAAGCCGTAGACTTTTTGAAAAAACTAATTTAGCAGAAACGGGGCCTTATGATGAAAACGGTATACAAAAATGCAAACAACGGCGCCTTTGACATTGTCACCGAGGACGGAAAAATCGTTGCACTGGAAAAAACCTCTCTTTCGGGATTTGATTTAGACGGTGCGGACGTTTATCCCGGCCTGTTTGATATGCATTCGCACGGGTGTATGGGCTATGACACCATGGATCAGAAATATCTGCATGAGATGTCCGTCTTTCAGGCAGAACACGGAACAACATCATGGCTGCCCACTACCATGACCGTCTCGATGGACGAGATCCGCGCCGTGGTGGATGCGCCGCTGCCCGACTTTAAAGACGCTGCCGCAGTGCTCGGCTTTCATATGGAAGGGCCGTACATCTCGCCGCGCTATAAGGGCGCCCAGAACGAATGTTACATCAAAGCGCCCGATTTGGAGGAATTTTCCGCGCTTTCTCATATCCGCGTTGTCACCATTGCGCCGGAGCTGCCCGGCAGTATGGACTTTATCCGCGGCTGCAAGAGCGTTGTCTCGCTGGGGCACACCGCAGCGGACTACGAGACCGCCGCTGCCGCCATGGATGCCGGCGCGGTATGCCTCACGCACACCTTTAACGCAATGCCGCCGCTGCACCACCGTTCTCCCGGCCCGATCGGCGCAGCCATTACAAAAAGCGCCTATGTGCAGGTGATTTCGGACGGACTGCATTTACACCCCAGCGTTGTTTTGGGACTGTATAAGATTTTCGGTGCTGACCGCATGCTGCTGATCAGCGACTCGATGCGGGCAACCGGAATGCCGGACGGGAATTATGAATTCGGCGGACAGGAAATCACGGTAAAAGACCGTGTCGCACGGACGCAGGACGGCGCGCTGGCCGGCAGCACCACACCGCTTTTTGACTGCGTGAAACGTGCCATCTCCTTTGGGATCCCCAAACAGGACGCCTTTCGGATGGCTTCTCTCACCCCGGCGCAGCTCTGCGGAATCAAGAATAAGGGTTTGCTTGCCCCCGGCTATGACGCTGACTTTATCACCGTGGACGATGAACTCAACCTGTCTCATGTCATCATCGGCGGAAACAAAATCAAATAAAAGCAAAACCGATCACACAAAAATCCCCCTCCGGCGGAGGGGGATTTTGTCGTTATAAAATCTACTGCGATTCGGATTACTAACATCGGGTTAGCCGTTTAAAAAGTCGGGGGCGGTATCGATTTGATAATCATGATTGAGTACCACCCAGTTTTGCGGAAACTCACGCATGGCATTCCAATAGCCGATACCGCGAAGTCCAAAGCCTTTGGCAAGCTCCAGCTTTGCCTGAATGCTCCTTGCGTCCTCAAACCAGACCTCGTGCAGCGTGCCGCTCTCGTCCGTATAGCGGAACCACGGTGATTTTGCCGTCTCGTCAAACAAAATATCGGCGCGGTACCGCCTTGCAAGATCAATCGCCTTGACCGGCGAAACGGAGGGCGCGCCGGGGTTGCCGGATTCATAGGGCAGCTTCCAGTCATAGCCGTAGGTCGGCACACCCATAAATATTTTATCGCGCGAGATCCTTGTGACCGCGTATTCCACCACGCGGCGCACGTTTTCGATCGGCGCAACCGCCATGGGCGGCCCGTAGGTGTAGCCCCACTCATAGGTCATCAGCAAAACGCCGTTTACCGCCGCACCGATGCCGGCATAGTCATGCCCCTCGTAGAGCATTCCCATCTGCATATCGCTGGTCTTGGGCGCCAGTGCAGAAAACAGCGGATATCCCAGGGGATTGAGCCGCAGGCGCAGATTCTGTAAAAAGGTGATATAGTCATAGCGCTCTTCGGGAAAGATAAATTCAAAATCGACATCCACCCCAAGATAGCCCTTTTGCTGCACAACACGCAGAATTTCTTCAATCAGCGCCTCCTGCTTTTGACTGTCGTTAAATATCATGCTGGCGCGCTCATTACTGAATCTGCCCTCCTCGGTCAGGGTCGAGAGATGCATCAGCGGTTTGGTCTCGTACTCCTCCGTCACCTCCAGCATGACGGCGTCCTCCAGATCAACCAGTCCGCCGTCCTCGCGGATACCGTAGGTAAACGGGGTAAAATATGACAAATAGGGCAGCTGCTCACGCAAAAGCTCGGTGGTGATGTACGGATATGCATAGCTGTTGGTCACAAAAACGCCGCCAGCGCCCTGGTTTTGATAGCGAATCACCAGCTCTTCACCGGCTGTGATCTCCGCTCTGCCGCGCAGCTGGTAGTTGTTCCGAAAGAGCGCGTAAACCGTCATCTGATATTCTCTTGCAATGTCATAAAGGCTCTCTCCCGGCCTTACAATATGTACCTGCTCCGGAATCTGTATGACGATTGCCTGTCCGATGACAGGCTGCTCTGAAAACGTCAATCCGTTATCCGCCAGCAGATGATCAAGATTTACCCCGTACTGATTTGCGATTTGCCCCATCGTTTCTCCTTCTTTGATAACATGGATCATCATTTGCTTTCCCTCCTGCATTTGTCTTTATTAAAGTATAATGACAATGCCGCAGGATTATGCGTACCATTTTGCCGTCAAACCATAATTTTTCTCTTATCTCCCCTCCCGATTACTTTACACCGACATGATACGCCAGCAGCAAATGATGAATCCGCTCAAAAATCAGTCCGACCGCAAACCAGAGCGGCGCGTAGTCAAGACGGATTACCCCCAATACCGAGGACCACCCGGTATAGTGCCACGCCTCAATGCCAAGTGCTTTCAGCAGCATACCGCTGACAAACTCAATCGCAAAGATCAGCACCGTCCAGATGCAGCCGCGCCAGAACCAGTGAAAACCGCCGATCCACGCATGCACCGGCTCTAACAAAAAAACCGCCGCACCGTAAATAAAAAACATCCACACCGAGGTATGGCCGACCAGGTCGCGGCTGCCGCTTCCGAGCGAGGTAAAGCCCGTCCAGATAATCTCAATATTCCATCCTAAAAGTCCGTAAATCATATATCGTATCAGCATGCTTTTAGTATAAGTGAAAATCGAAAAAATATACCGCGGATTTTCCTCTTTTGATAATGCGGTTTTTCATCGATAATATAAATTTTTTGGCATATTGTGTAAATACTTTCCGCCTTCCTCATGCTATCATAAAATCAGATAA
>URTH01000054.1 GCA_900550775.1 uncultured Eubacteriales bacterium
ATCGGATGCGGCAGATCATTCGTTGTGCGCAGCCACATTTCCGATGTCGGTGACAATCCGATAGCCGGCGCTTTGCACACGCCGTTCCAGACAGCTGCGGCATTGCGCCGCCTCGTCCCCGGTGCAGATTTTATTTTCATACAGGGTATAATGCTTTCGTACATCAACCGGGGAAAGGTTTGGCATGACAACGTTTGCACCTGCCTTTAACCCCATTTCCCGTCCGTTTGGGTGGATGGTTCCGAGTGCGGTTGTAGAGGGAATCAGCGCATAGGGAAAGAGCAGCCGCAAAATCGCAATCAGTCGCAGGGTCATGGCAAGAGACCCGTTTTCGTAATTGCGAAACGGGGTGCTGTGGTGGGTGAGGTACGGGCCGATCCCGATCATATCCGGCTGCAATTTTTTTAAAAACATAAGGTCTTCCCATAAGGTTTCATCCGTTTGAAACGGACTGCCCACCATAAAGCCGGAACCAACCTGATACCCGATCTCCTTTAAATCATAGAGACACTGCTTTCGCCGTGCAAGGGACATTCCGTGCGGATGCAGTCTGGCATAATGTGCGGCATCTGCGGTTTCGTGACGGAGCAGGTAGCGGTTCGCCCCTGCACGGAAATAGGCGAGATAGCCTTCGCGGCTTTTTTCACCGATGGACAGGGTGATGGCACAGTCAGGGTACTTGCTGCGAATCCCCGATACAATGCGGCAAATCATTGCGTCCGTGTAAAAGTCGTCCTCGCCGCCCTGAAGAACAAAGGTGCGAAAACCCAGTGCGTAGCCCTCTTTGCAGCAGGCGTTAATGTCGTCCTCGCTGAGGCGATAACGGGTGGCGTCTTTGTTGTCATGACGGATTCCACAGTAGAAACAGTTGTTTTTGCAATAGTTGGTAAACTCAATCAGGCCGCGGATAAAAACCTTGTCGCCGTAGTATTTACGCCGTTCCCGATCCGCGCGGCGAAAGAGTTCGGCCTCGGCGTCATCGGCGTGTAAAAGCGCGGTAAGCGATTCTTGGCCGATGGTGCGCGTCTTTTGCAGCACGTCAATTTGCTCCGTAATCGTTTTCATAGCAGTCCTCACAGCTTCTCATTGCTTCAATCGTTTTTTGGATCAGATCGTCCAGTTCCCAGCCCAGCATCTCGGCGCCGCGTTCAATGACCTCGCGGGAGCAGCCGGCAGCAAATTTGGCGTTTTTATACTTCTTTTTGACGGATTTCAGTTCCAGATCCATCACGCTTTTTGAGGAGCGCATCAGTGCGACCGCACCGATCAGCCCGGTTAATTCATCCACGGCGTAGAGTACCTTTTCCATTTCATGCTGCGGCATAATGTCCACCGTCAGCAGATAGCCGTGACTGGCTACCGCGTGAATCAGCGCATCCTCGGCGTCATGCTCCTTTAAAATTTCCTGTTCCTTGATGCAGTGCTGATCCGGGAACTGTTCAAAATCCAAATCATGCAAAAGTCCTACAATGCCCCAAAAATCAACCGCATCGGCATAACCGAGTTTTTCGGCATAATAGCGCATAACCCCCTCGACGGTCAGGGCGTGCTTTAAGTGAAACGGTTCCTGATTATATTGTTTTAGAAGATTCCATGCTTCCTCGCGGGAAAATGTGTGTGCCATATTATCCATGCCTCCTGTTTGTGCTTGATCGAAAGATGCCAAAATTTTACCTATTTTGGGCGATCTTAGAGGATCTTCTTTTGACTATACTCTATTTTATCACGCAGCAGAGGGGCTGTCAAGGAAGGAAGAGGAAAAACCGAGTAAATTTATAGGTAATAAAAAACAGACGGGAAATTCCCGTCTGTATAAAAATATGCGTAATGATAGGCGAGCAATAGCGCATCGCGCTGCGCGGATTATTCTTCCTCCGGCAGCCATTCGGTCACCAGATCCATAAACAGCTTGCCGTCCAGGTGGTCAATTTCGTGGCAGAATGCCCTTGCAAGCAATGTATCACCGCTGATTTCAAAGAATTTTCCCTCACGGTTCTGCGCACGGACGGTGACGTGATTCGGCCGGGTTACCATGCCGTAGCGGCCGGGATAGCTCAAACAGCCCTCGGCATCGGTCTGTTCGCCGTCGGCGCTGCAAATCTCAGGGTTAATCAGCTCAATCAAGCCGTCGCCGGTATCGATCACCACCACGCGCCGCAGCACGCCGACCTGCGGTGCGGCAAGCCCCACGCCGCCGGAATCGTACAGCGTATCCGCCATATCGTCAAGCAGAGTCAAAATGCGCGGTGTGATCTCGTCCACCGTGCGGCATTTCTTCCTTAATATGGGATCCTCTGCGGTTAAAATCTTTCTGATTGCCATGATCTACACTCCGTTTCTGTACTAAAAGCCTGTCCGAAAAAAGTAAATTGATGTCGCAGACATTATATCATACTGACCGGATTGATGTCAATAATCAAGCGGTTTTTCATGCGGCTTTCTCTGTGTCCCCGATTGATTTCGTGCAGCAGCGGTAAAAAGTCCTCCGCGTGTTCCGCTTTTAACAGGAGCCGATAGCGGAATTTATTTTTGATTTTTGCAATCGGTGCAGGAGCGGGGCCGATGGTTTTTAAAATCGGCAGGGACGCCTGCTTAATAAACGCGCTAATGCTTTCTATTTCGGCCTTGACATCGGCCTCCTGATCGCCGGAGAGCAAAAAGTAAATAAAATCGCAAAAAGGCGGATACTGCATTTGCTTGCGGTAGCGGATTTCGTTTTCGTAAAACTTGGGATAATCCTGTTGCTTTGCAAGCTGGATAATGATGTTTTGGGGCTGATAGGTCTGGATCACGGCACGCCCCTCTATTTCGCCGCGGCCGGCGCGGCCGCATACCTGGGTGATTAAAGAAAAACAGCGTTCGCCGGCACGGTAGTCCTCGACATTGAGGGCGCTGTCCGCCGCCAAAACACCGACCAGGGTGACATCGGGAAAGTCCAGACCCTTTGTCACCATCTGTGTGCCGAGCAGGATATCCGCCTCGTTATTTTTGAATCGGTTCAGAATCGATTCGTGGCCGCCCTTTGCGGAGGTGGTGTCAAAATCCATGCGCAAAATCCGTGCATCGGGAAACAGGGTGTGCAGCTCTTCCTCAATCTTTTGCGTGCCGGTACCGAAAAATTTGATATACTTTGAGCCGCACTCCGGGCAAACCGTAAGATTTTTTTGTGTGTAGCCGCAGTAATGACAAACCAGCTGATCGGTATGACGGTGATAGGTAAGGGCGATGCTGCATTCCTTGCACTGCGCGACATAGCCGCATTCCCGGCAGGAGACAAATGTATGATAGCCGCGGCGGTTCAGAAAGAGAATCGTCTTTTCTTTTTGATCCAGATTGCGCCGGATCTCTTCGCGGAGCCGAATACTGATGGCAGAGGTATTATGATAGTCCAAAAGCTCGCTGCGCATATCCACGATCCGGGTTTTGGGAAGGGCGTTTTCGTTATAGCGTCTGTGCATTTCAAACAGCTTATATTTTCCCGTTTGCGCCCGATAGAAGGAGTCCACGGACGGCGTCGCGGAGGCCAGCAGAACCGGGGCGCCCATTTTTTGGCCGCGGAAGAACGCGACCTCTCTCGCGTGATAGCGCGGCGCGGTCTCGGACTGGTAGCTGGTTTCATGTTCTTCGTCCAAAATGATGATGCCGATGTTTTGAAACGGCGCAAAAACCGCACTGCGTGCGCCGACCACCACGCTGACCTCGCCGTCTTTGATTTTGTGCCACTGCTCAAACCGTTCTGCCTGGGAAAGACCGCTGTGAATGACCGCTACATCGGTGCCGAAACGGCTGACAAAGCGCGACACCATCTGCGGCGTTAACGAAATTTCGGGGACAAGCATGATTGCCTGCTTGCCGCATGCGATGCATTCCCGGATGGCCTGCAGAAACACCTCGGTCTTTCCGCTGCCGGTGACACCGCGCAGCAGAATTTTTTCATGAAAATTATGGGTAATACAGCGGCAAAGGTGGTCAATGACGGGTTTTTGTTCTTCGGTCGGTGTGTAGGGCGCCGAGACAGAGACGGCGTCCTGCGTATAGACGGAACGTTCGATCCGTTCCTGGTAGATTGAGACGATCCCCTTGTCACACAGAGCCTGTAAAGAGGCGTAGTTTCCATCGGCCATCATAATCAGGTCGGAGGTTTTTAAATCGCCGTATTCACAGAGCGTCAGAATCAGGTCGGCCTGTACCGGCGCGCGCCGCGCACGGAGCGCATCGCTGAGGGCGTAGCCCTCTTCGGCATCACAGGTAAGGTGCGCTTTGCGGATATACTTTAAAGTATAGGCCGGATCCAGTTGATCCGTGATGGCAATGCCGCCTCTCTCTTTCAGGGCATAGGCAACCGATTTCAGGCTGCGCTTGTGAAGGAGCGCTTCGATTTCGGAAAGCTCTGCGGCGTTGCCGCATTCCTTAAGGGTGTTTAAAAACTGCACCTGTGACGGTGTGAGCAGCTCGCGCTCCGGCTCCTGTAAAAAAGTGACCCACTGTCTGATTTTTCCGCCCATATAGGGCGGACGAACCATGCGGTACGCCTGCTGGAAGGAGCATAGATAGCGCCGCTGCATCCAGGTAATCAGTTCCAGTTGTTCTTCACTGCAAAGCGGCGTCCGATCCGGGCAGCGCAGCACGGATTTGAGACGGGGATAGGAGCTTGTCTCGGACAGTGCGACGATGACGCCCTCCGCGGCGGCATTGTGTACGCCAAAAGGAACCAAAACCCGCATGCCAACGGCGGCACAGGGTTCCAGCTCGGTTGGAATTTTGTAGTCAAAGGTGCGGTCAAGCGCGTGGGCGGCGTCCGTCAGCATTACGTTTGCAATCATCGTTTCGTTCCTCTTTTCATAAAAAGTGCGGTGTAAAAATCTTTACACCGCACAGCTTATTGTATGGCAACAAGCCTTTTTGTTTCCTATTTATATTCCGGATTTATATTCCGGACAGAACCTCGCCTATTGTGCGGCGTCAAAAAGATCTGTATCCGAGGATGCAGTCTCTTCCGTCTTTTCGGGTTCTGCCGTTTCGGTCTCTTCGTCACTAAAGGTCGGACGGGCAAAGACTTCCAGCTTGTTTTCATAAATCTCATTGGTCGCGATGGAAACCTCTTTTGCCGAATCGCCCTTTGCCAGGGGAGCGGCGCCCTCGGACAACTGACGTGCGCGCTTTGCGGCCTCAATCACCAGGGTATAACGGCTTCCGGTTTTTTCTACCAGCTTTGTAATAGGGGGATAAATCATCATAATGCAACACTCCTTGTGTGAATAATCTCTTTGACATCGCGGACGGCCTTTTCAAGCACGTCGTTGACGACCACGTAGTCGTACTCGCTTTGCTTGGACAGCTCCAGATCCGCTGCCGAAATCCGTCTTGCGATTTCTTCCGGGTTTTCGGTTCCCCGGCCGACCAGGCGCCGGTGGAGCGTGTCAAGATCCGGCGGCGCAATAAAAATGTAGATGCCGTCCGGGAAATTGCTTTTTACGTGCAAAGCGCCCTGTACATCGATTTCAAGCAGAACGTTATGCCCCATGTCCAATTTTTCCTGCACGGGAAGCAGCGGCGTGCCGTAATAGTTGTTGTTATACATAGCCCACTCTAAAAAGTCGCCGTTTTTGATCATGGTTTCAAATTCTTCGCGCGTTTTAAAGTAGTATGTAACACCGTCCGTATCCTCGGTGCGCGGCGCACGCGTTGTTGCAGAAATCGATAAGGACAGGTTTTCACATTCCTGCAAAAGGCGGCGGCATACGGTGCCTTTTCCCACTCCGGACGGGCCGGAGATCACAATTAAATTTCCTTTACTCTTCATCGTCTGCAAGATCCTCTCTGGTTTCGTCATCCTTGGGTTCTGCGCGGCCGGCAATGGTTTCGGTCTGGATTGCCGAAAGAATCACGTGATCGCTGTCGGTAATAATGACCGCCCGTGTTCTGCGGCCGCAGGTCGCGTCAATCAGCAAGCCCTTTTCCTTCGATTCCTGCACGATACGTTTGATCGGCGCGGAGTCGGGGCTGACAATCGCGATGACACGGTCGCCGGATACAATGTTGCCAAAACCTACATTGATTAGTTTCATGATAACACCTCTGTTTTGTCCGCGTCTTGTCCGGACAGTTTTCACTTATGCCAAAGCCTATTCGATATTTTGAATTTGCTCTCTGATTTTTTCAATCAGGGATTTCACTTCAACGACATGGGCAGCCACGGTTAAATCGCTGCATTTAGAACCGATTGTATTGGCCTCCCGATTCATTTCCTGGACGATAAAGTCCAGCTTTTTGCCGATCGGAAGCTCGGACTGCATCGCTGTGCGAAACGCCTCCATATGGCTGCGCAGCCGGACAAGCTCTTCGTCCACGGCGATTTTATCGGCAAAGATAGCAGCCTCGGTCAAAATACGGCTCTCATCGATTTTTTTATCCGCCAAAACTTCTGCAAGCTTAGCACGCAGGCGGTTTCGGTAGGCCTCAATGCACTGCGGCGACCGCGCCGCAATCGCATCTACCTCATGCCCCAGCGCGGTTAGGTGCGCGTCAAGGCTTTTTGCAAGACGGTCGCCCTCTGCCAGGCGCATCTTGGTAAATTCCTCGGCGGCAAGGCCAAAGGCCTTTTGAACCAGCGCGGTCACGGCGTCCTCGTCAATGGCCGAATCCTGCATACGAAAGATATCCCGAAACCCCACCATGGAAGAAAGCGTAAGATCATCACAAAGGCCGTATTCCTTTAAGCCGCGGAGCGCATTTAAATAGCCCTCGGCAAGCGGCCTGTCAAGGGTGACCGTTGTGTCGGTACCCTCTGATTTTTCAATAAAAAGCAAGATTTCTACCTTGCCCCTTGCAATTTCTTTTGACGCAAGGGAGCGGATAGGATCTTCCAAAAAGGAATAGAGCCGCGGCGTCTTGACGGTAAAATCACTGTAACGGTGATTGACGGACTTTATCTGTATCTGAACCGAATATCCGTCCTCGCGGATATCGCTGCGGCCAAATCCGGTCATGCTTTTAAGCACGTTATATCGCCTCTTTTCTCTTGCGATCCATACATTCCTATTTATTATAGCATAATGCTTTCAAAATGGCAAATCATTTTTTCAAAAAATGGGTTTGGCAATGATAAATCGTGACATTTCGTTTATTTTATGAAAAAAAACCCTGTTTCGGTGTGAATATTGCACAAAATCAGAGCTGTAAAATCATGACAAAACGAATTGTTAACAATTTGTTCATACTTTCAGCAAACGCCCCAAAAACGTTAGTTTATACTTTGTTTAGATTTGATTTTGGCGCCGAATTTGGACGATGAAAGGGCCGTTTGATTGACTTTTTCTTAAAAAAAGTGTATAATGCATAGCGTGTTTTAAATTCGGACACGCCAAAAAAACAAAAATATGTGCTGGAAGGAAGTGAAGCAGGGACAGTAGGCATACAAAATATTGGAGGTTTCAGTTTTGAATTTTAAAAAATGGAGTATCAGAAAGGTTGTTGCAGCGTTTTGTGCTTGCATGACGGTATCTGCTTTCATGATAGCACCGGCGTCCGCTACGGAAGAGCCGTGTGATTTTGGACAATTGTATTGTGTGGTAAACGCAAGCACGCTGAACGTGCGCTCCTCTGCATCTACGGAGGCAGATGTGGTAGCGACGCTGACGACGGGTTCCTACATAAAGGTCAATTGGGTAGAACCCGGCTGGGTCAATGTTGCTTATAACGGCGACGGATTGATGGGGTATGTTTCGGATGAGTACGTTTCTGTTTATCAGGGCGCCATTCCGGAAGTTACAAAGTCGCCCGGACAGAGCGCAGTAGACATTGCAGCACAGTTCTTGGGAGTGCCTTATGTATACGGCGGAACTACGCCGAAAGGTTTTGACTGCAGCGGTTTGATGCAGTATGTATATGCGCAGCTTGGAATCAGTATCAACCGTGTGGCAGCAGACCAGATGAGAAACGGGATTGCGGTCTCCAGAGAGAATTTGCAGCCCGGCGACCTGGTTGGATTTTACAGCAGTGCAGGCAGCGGTTATGTCAGCCATATCGGAATGTATGTGGGTGACGGCATGATGATTCATGCACCGCATACCGGTGATGTTGTACGTTATGCCAGCATCGACGGTTCCTATTTTTCCAGTCGTTTTGCCGGCGGACGCAGAATCATCTACTAAACGTGATAGTAATCAAAGAGAAACTGCAGCGGAGGATGCTGCAGTTTCTTTTACGTTCCGGCAAAAGCCGTATTTACTTTTACCCCTCAAAATCGTTGTGTACCGCGCGATACTTTTTCGGTAACGGTATATCACTCGTCCGCCCAGGGGAACAGTTCGTCCCCTTTTACCAAATAGGCGCGTTTTGCCAGATTGGCAAGCGGTGCGTCCGAGAGCGAGTCCGAATAAAATTCGTCAATCACTGCATCGGGGAACGCACGGCGGAACCGGCGCACCTTTTCTTCACCGTGGCAGTTGCGGCCAAGGTACATCCCGGTGTCCTTATCCACCCTGGACGCCAGCAGATGGGAAATTCCCAGTTGTTTGCAGGCCGGGCGAAGCAGAAAGGTCGGCGAGGCGGAGATGATAACGTCATCGTCTCTCTGCCGGAGAAGATACCATTCCTTGATGCGGTCGATCGATTCTGCCCAAAAGTCGGATACCCATGCGTCAATATCCGGAATCCGAGAAAGAAAGCGGTAAAACTTTTCCTTATAATAAGTCTTGCTGCACAGCTTGAGAAAATGCGCCCCAAAGGCAACGGTGCCGGGAAAAAGCCGCAGCGCAAGCGAGGGCTTTTTGCGGATGCACCAAAAAATAAAATCGGCGGTGCTGTCGCCGTCATAGATAGTGCGGTCGAAATCGTATACGTTCATGATAGAACCTTCCTTGCGTTAGAGTACGTCCAGTATAGCACGCTTTGACAAAAAGTGCAATCTTTTTTGGCGCAATTTTCTTTTTTTCCTGAAATTCTCTTGACAAATTCCAAAAAGGTGGTAAAATAGGGATTGAAAATTAGCACTCAACCATTTAGAGTGCTAACAATATACTGGAGGAGATAGAGATGGCAAAGTATGAATTTAAGTCGGAATCCAAGCGGCTTTTGGATTTAATGATTCATTCCATTTATACGCATAAGGAGATTTTTTTGCGGGAGTTGATTTCCAACGCCAGCGACGCGCTGGACAAGCTTTATTATTTGTCCCTGCAGGATGAAAATATCACCTTTGACCGTGAGAATTTTTATATCCGTTTGACGCCGGATGCAGAGGCGCGTACCCTGACGGTTACAGACCGCGGAATCGGTATGACGAAAGAAGAATTGGAGGAAAACCTCGGCACGATCGCAAAAAGCGGTTCGCTGAACTTTAAAAAAGAGGCGGAGCCGAAAGAGGATGTCGATATCATCGGCCAGTTTGGTGTCGGCTTCTACTCCTCCTTCATGGTAGCCGATAAAGTCACCGTCATTTCCAAGGCTTATGGCTCGGACGAAGCATGGCAGTGGGAGTCCTCCGGTGTGGACGGCTACGAGATGACCCCCGCCCAGAAAGATACCGTGGGCACCCAGATCATTCTGCACATCAAGCCGGATACCGACACTGAGAAATATGACAACTTCCTGGACGAATACGGCATCGTGGCCATCGTGAAGAAGTACAGCGACTATGTGCGCTACCCCATCCAGATGGAGCGCGAAAAGAGCCGTCAGAAGCCGGAACCGGACCCCAAGCCCGAGGATTATAAGCCCGAGTGGGAGACCTACACCGAGCTGGAGACCCTGAACAGCATGATCCCCATCTGGAAGAAGCAGAAGAGCGAAGT
>URTH01000055.1 GCA_900550775.1 uncultured Eubacteriales bacterium
GGAGCGCAGCGCCATAATATGGCCGAGCAGGGTTTCGCTTGTCATATAACTGTGTTCATTGTCAACCCAGATAAAATCATAGCCGCTAAGACCGGCAATTTTTGCAATGCTGATATCGGAGAGCTGCACATACATTCCGATTGTTTTTTCTCTTTTCATGATTTTTTCCTTTTAACACGATATACACCTCCGCGGTTATCGTAGCGCAGATATGTTCTTGTTGTCAATCAAGAAAAAAGACATTTTATTTTCAATTTGAGACAATCGAGTTGACATTGTTTTGGCGGCTTGCTACAATGGGAAAAAACGGGAAATGGAATGAGACGATGATTCTGAAAGAGTATACGCCCGCGAGGGCAGAATATTTGCAAAAACTGCCGTTTTCGTTTCGTCCGCAGGAGATTGATGTCTTGTGGTTTACGCTGCTTACCGCGGAAAATATCCGAAAAAACACCTGCCATGAAAATCATCATCATACTTTTTATGAAATACATTTTGTTTATGATGGCATGGCAGAGTATCAATGCGGCGAAAGCAGCGTGCGGCTGCAGAAAAATCAGGCGCTGTTTCTTTCGCCGGGTACGCTCCATCGGTATATCGATTCGGACGATGCGGTGTGCAAGGCATCGCTGGCTTTTTCGGCAGAGCCGGGGCTTCTTTTGGAAGAATACCCTCAAAAATTGGAATACCCGAAGGATATCAACACGATGACCGATGCAATCTTAGCCGTGAGCGATCCGGCCAATCCGCTCAGTGAGGTCATCATTACGGGGCGTCTTTACGAGATTTTGTCGGCGGTTTTTAAGCGGCTGCAAATCGTTCTGCCATGTGCCGAAAAGACGGAGAACGATGCAAGAGTGCGGGTCGCAAAGAATTTTATCCGTGAAAATCTGCATCGGAATATCAAAACGGGCGATGTTGCAAAAGAGTGCTGCCTGTCTACTAAGCAGCTTGGACGGGTATTTCAGAAAAAGACGGGGCGTTCGGTCTTTTCATATATTACGGAGCAGCGCATCGCATGCAGCAAAAAGCTTTTGCGGAAAGGAAAAAACAGTATCAAGGAAATCAGTCAAATGACCGGTTTTGAAAGTGCAGCCGGTTTTACCGCTTTCTTTAAGCGGCACACCGGTATATCGCCCGGTGCGTATCGGGATTCCCTCTAAAATCGGCAGCCGATTGATGCAAAAACCGAACCGAAACATGATAGCATCTTTGCCAAAAACGTGCTATACTGACGGAAAACCGATCATAAGGGGGAATTAAGATGGAACTGTTTCAATTGTTTTCTAACTTAAATGTGCCGAAGGGACGCATTGACGCAGTGCTGGACACCGATACCTATAACGAGGTTGACGATCAGTTTGCACTTGCCTATATGCTCAAATCCGATGAAAAAATTGACGTAAAGGCCGTTTACGCCGCACCGTTTTATAACAACAGATCAACCTCGCCGGGCGACGGAATGCGAAAGAGCTATGATGAAATTATCAAGGTGTTAGACCTGGCCGGGTTTGGGCATTACCGGGATCGGGTGTTTTTGGGGTCGGAGCGGTATATGCCGGACGAAAACACGCCGGTGGAATCGGACGCCATGCGCGATCTGATCGAACGGGCAAAAAACTATACGCCAAAGAATCCCTTGTATGTCGTGTGCATCGGTGCCGTAACCAATGTTGCATCCGCCCTCAGCGCCGCGCCGGAGATTGCGGAAAATATCGTGATTGTCTGGCTGGGCGGCCACGATATTCATCATCGGCTGGGGTGTCGGGAATTTAATATGATGCAGGATATTGCGGCGGCAAGGGTACTTTTTACAAGCAAAGCGCCGCTGGTGCAGCTCCCGTGTGCCGGTGTGGTCAGCGCCTTTCGGATTGCGGAGCAGGAATTTCAGTTTTGGCTAAGGGGAAAAAACGCGCTGTGCGATTTTTTGGTGGACAACGTGATGCGGGCGGAGGCACATTCTATGGGCAGACCGTGGTCGCGCATCGTTTGGGATGTGACGGCAGTCGGCTGGCTTTTAAACCAAGACGGGCGTTTTATGGATTCCGTCTTGATGCCGTGCCGGATTCCGGAATATGATATGCGCTATGCCTGTGACGCAGACGCGAAGACGATCTGTTATGTAAACGAGATTCAGCGTGACGCGTTGTTTGAGGATTTGGTAAAAAAGCTTACGAAATAGAAGGTGCATCGCTTTGACGGAATCGGTTGGGCGGCATTTGATACTTTTTTGAAAACATGGCGGAAAATTGGGAGCCGGTTGAAAATCCGCAAAGGGCGGCGATTTCCGTACAGGATTTTTTACTGTTTAAAAGCAGCTCAGCGGCTTTTTTCAATCGGATTTCCATTTGAAATTGCTTGGGCGACATACCAAATTCATTGGTAAACCGATGCCGAAAATAATCCGGACTGTAACCGGTATCCTTTGCAAGCTGCAAAAGATCGAGCGGCTGGTTAAAATATTCCGTGATATAGGACGCAATGTAGCCAAGGTTTTTGGACTGCTGCTCATTTCCTGCGGCATAGCGTGCCAAAAGCAATATGATTTCGGCCAGAAGATGGGAAATCAGCGCGTCATAATATGCCTTTTGCTCAGTGGCTTCTTTCATGATTTTTTTCATTATGCTGCCGATTTCCTCATGCCGCAGCATAGGAAAAGCGGCCTCTTTGATCGCGTGATGCGGAAAATCCGGGCAGCGGAATCCTAAAAAGGACACGGCGGCACCTGAAAAATGGACTTCGCTGTGCGGCGTGTTCGGGTAGACGAGATAAAGCGTGCCGTCCTGCAGCGGATAGGTGTTTTCGTGTATGGTAAGTACGCCGTCTGCCTTGTCAAAGCAGACGATCTCAAAACAATCGTGCATGTGACGCCCGACTGAGGTGTTTTTCTCTCTGCCTTGCATCAAAGAAAAGAAGGTTAGGGACGGGTTTTGCATCACGTTATCACCTCGCTGAAAATGATTTGACCCGGCATTTTAGGCAGAAGAACTAAGATTTTATTGTGCGCAGCATCTCGAAAAGATCCGACCTTGCGGCGCGCATTTTTTGATCCTCTTTCTGCACGGACAAGGCATAGCTTACCTGTCCCAAAAGACGGCGGAGGCAGGTTTCTTCGTCCGTCAAAATGCCGCGGCGGCGGCAATGCTCCGTAACGCCGTATTTTTTACAATAATATACCTCCTGCAGCAGCGCGCGGCGAATATCGCGCGGCGTCTGCGGCTTTTGGTTCACGACAATCCCGGTGACGCACTGTCGGTTGTGCGGCAGGGCAAACACCGTCTTTTTGGGATTTAAAAAGAAACCGTGCTGCCGGAGCAAGTCCTGGACATGTGTTTTCACTTCGTCCTTGTCAAAGCGGCCGGAAAAGGTGAGATCATCGCAGTAACGGGTGTAGACGATGCCGCGTGTACGGCACCAGAGTCCTAATTGATCGTCAAAATCACGCATGACAAGGTTAGAAATGGCAGGAGAAGTAGGGGCGCCCTGTGGCAGCGCGTCCTTATGATAACAAAGCAGCGTCAAAAGAATGCGCAGCGGTTCAGCATAGATGGTTGGTGGAAAAGCCGCCGCCTTGACCTGCTGATAAAAAATCGAATCAAAAAAGGCATGAATGTCTAATTTGAGCAGCATGGGCGGCATAAGATGCGGCAGCGCATTGCGCCGCGGACTTCCGCCGTCACGGTACGCCGTGGCGTGGGGCGAAATCTCCATCGGCAAAAGCAATACCTCTAAAATTCTTTTTTGAATCTGTTTTAAGATCGCATCCGGCACAAACAGGCGGCGCGCGGTGCCGTCTTTTTTGGGGATAAAAACAGGCCGGTAATGCGAGGAAACCCGGTTGCTGACCGCATAAAGCGTTTTCGCCGGGATATTTAAATCATGTTCCAGGGAGGAAAGCTCCCGATAAATAATCATAAAAAGCGTCCCTCCCTGTGCGGAGCAATACAAAGGTGTATGGCGCGGCGCTAAGCTATATCGATGCACAGCTGCGCTGTGCCTATTTCTATATAGCGTGCGGCACGTCTGCGCTGTGGGCGCATTCGCATACGTTTATTGATTGCCGCCGGCGACTCGCCGGCGGTGCGAGGTTTTTCGCATATCGCTATTGCTCCGATTGATAAAACGCGGCCGCAGACCAAAAGCGGTGTGCTGCGCCCCGTTTTTATCAGCAAATTCGTTTAGCCGAAATTTCGTCTTTTCAGGCGGGTTCGGATTGTTCCCTTATGCCTACGGCGCCATCATAACACGGCCGCATGGAATTGTCAAGACGGGCGCATGTGCGCCCGGCCAATATGCGCCGTGTACCTTGGCAGCAGCGTTTTATTTTGCACTCAGATATTTGCGGATGATGTTTTTGGCGATCGGCCCTGCGTTGGTGCCGCCGGCGCCGCCGTCATATTCCAGCAACACGGCAACCGCAATCTGCGGATTTTCCGCCGGGGCATAGCCGACAAACCAGGCGTGATCCTTGTCGGTCTCGTTTTCCGCAGTGCCGGTTTTTCCGGCAACGGTAATGCCGGAGATGCGGCTGCTTTTGCCGGTTCCGTTTTCAACAACGTCCTGCATCAGTTCGCCGAGATAGTCGGCACATTCCGTGCTCAGCACCTCATAGAGCACCGAGGGCTTGGACTGCGAGAGCGTCAGCCCAGAGGAGGTGGTAACCGAATCGACCACATAGGGCTTCATCATAGTGCCGCCATTGGCAACGGTCGCGCCCATCATCGCAACGTGCAGCGGCGTCATCAGCAGCTGACCCTGCCCGATCGAAACCAGGGCGGCATCCGCGTTCTTCATCTTTTTATATTGGATTTGACTCTTGCTGGAGGCAAGGTCAAAGTCGATGCTTTTGTTGATTCCAAACCGCTCTGCCATCTCCAGCACCTTGTCGCTGCCCATCTCATAGCCCAAGGTACAAAAGGCAAAGTTGCTCGATACCGAAAAGGCGCGCTTTAAATCGATTTCACCGTAGGCCGTTTTGCCGTAGTTATCGACATGCAGCCCGTCCTGTTCAAACTTGCCTGTGTCCTGAAAGGTTTCGGCAATCCGGCCGGTCTCGTATGCGGCGGCCGCCGTTGCAATTTTATAGGTCGAACCCGGCGGATAGAGTCCCTGGGTTGCTCTGGCCAAAAGCGGAGAATCCTTGCGCTCGACAATGGTGTTCCAGTCGGCCTCTAGGCGTTCGGCGTTGGGGTCAAAGTCCGGATAGCTTACCATCGCCAAAATTTTGCCGGTGCGCGGCTCAATGGCAACCACCGCACCGCTGCGCCCGTTTAACTGATCGTAGGCGTATTGCTGCAGCGAATTTTGAATGGTAAGATTTAAATCATAACCGGCGCGCAGCTCGTGAAAGCTGATCGAGATGTCGCCCTGTCCCAAAAGCTGCTTGTCATAGGTCATCTCCAGCTGGCTCTTGCCGTAGGTGCGGGAACAATAGCCGATAATATGGCTGTACAGCTTTCCCTTCGGATAGCGGCGGATGCGTTCGTCACCGTTTACCTCTGTTTCGGCCAGCAAAAGGCCGTCACTGTCATAGATGTTGCCGCGCTTAACAAATTTTTCGTCCTCCCACTGGCGTTTGTTATAGGGGTTTGCCGCAACCTTCTTTGCCTCAAACATGTTAAAGTATAAAAGATAGGTCACCAGAGACAAAAACATCAGACATACCGCGATCAGCACGCGGATCATGCGTTTATTTGGATTCATCGCTGCCGCCTCCTTGTTCTTTTTCCGCCTTTTTTGAGATGGCCTGAATGATGCCGAGTGAGATAAAGTTGACCACGATCGAGGTGCCGCCGTAGCTGACAAAGGGGAGCGTAATCCCGGTCAGCGGTATCATTTTAATGACGCCGCCGACGATGATAAAGGTCTGCACAGAGAACATCAGCGTCAGCCCCAAAGACACCGCCTTATCAAACGGGTCTTGGGCGGTAATCGAAATTTTAAAGCAGCGGTAGGCAATCAAAAAGAATAAAATGATAATGGCCGCACCGCCGAAAACGCCCATTTCCTCACACACGGCCGCAAAGATAAAGTCCGAGTGTACCTCCGGAATGTAGCCCGGCGAGCCGTTGCCGAGGCCGCGGCCGAAGTATCCGCCCGATGCGATGGCAAAGAGGGACTGCGTAATCTGATAGCCCTTGTTGGAGATATCGTTCCAGGGGTTGAGCCAGGTGCTGACCCGTACCTGGATGTGATATAAAAATTTGTAGCCGAGCAGGGCGACTGCCGAGGCAAGGCCTACGTTAAAGGCGAGAAAACCGAACTTTTCTTCATAGACATAGATCATAAAAATATAAATGAAGAAAAAGACCAAAATGCTGCCCCAGTCGCGCTGCAAGACCAAAAATCCGATAAAGAGGTAGGTGCCGCACCAGGTAATCCATTTCGGGGACAGGCGCAGAAACGGCTTTGTCCAGGACTTTGCGTAATAGCAGGACAAAAAGAAGATAAACAGAATCTTGGTGATTTCGGACGGCTGAAACGAAAAGCCGTGAATGACGATCCAGTTTTTTGAGCCGTTGATGTTGGTGCCAAACAGCAGCGTGGCAAGAAAGAGACCGATGCCGGCCAGCAGATAAAAGAGCCAGAGCCGGTTCCAGAATCGGATATTATAGTAGATCACATAGGCGGCAAAAAAGCCGACGCCGCCCAGAGCCACCCACATAATCTGGCGGATGCCGTAATCAATTTTAATGCGGCACAGCAGCAAAACGCCGATGGTAATCAGCATGCATGCCATCAGGACAATAAACTTGTCCCCCATTTTGGCTAAAATAATGACGGTGTAAATTAAAATAAACAGCAAAAGCAGACCGGCACCCACATAGAGGATGTTGCGGTTGTTTTGGTTGCCGATATACAAAAGTCCAAAGCCAAGCAAATGCATCAGCATCAGCAGATAGGCCGGAAACCGATAGTTGGCGCCTTTATATCTTCCCATAAAGCGGTCCTTTCTGCTGCGGTTACAGCTCAAATACAAAGTGGATGCCGCCGACCGAAATCTCGTCCTCCGGATCCAGGATCACACGGCGGGCGATGCGCTGCCCGTTGACACAGGTTCCGTTGCGGCTTCCCAAATCCTCTAAATACCATTCTCCGTTTTCAAACCAGATTTCCACATGCTTTAAAGAGATGTATTTCTCGCGCAGGACGATATCACAGCTCTTGTCCCGGCCGATGACGGCATGATCGTAAATCATGTAGCGGTTTTTCAGATTCAGCTCCGTTTTGTTTTTATTGTGCAGCGGCCGAAGACTGGCCGTCGCCGCACCGCTGACGTTGACGGACTCATTTTCAAAGCGGTTCATCTTTCTGATATCCAGATAGATCAGGCGAATCACCCCAAAGATAAACAGATATATGATAAAGGTGAATATATAACTGAGTACGGAGGATAAAAAATTATAAAAGGGCATAAGAGATACCTCTCTTTCGGCAAGGCGTGATAGACCTTGCATGTTTATGCGATGCTTTCATGGATTCTTTCCCTGTTATTATACACAAATGCGGAAAGTTCGTCAACCTTCCGCGCGGATTGGCTAAAGAAAAAAAGTCTTGCAGTTATCCCGGCGACATGCTAAAATAGAAAAAAGTCGGCGAAAGGGGCAGATAAAATGAAAATGTTGTTAAAAGGCGGCAGCGTCGTCAACGTGTTTACCGGCGAGATCGAGACGGCCAATGTGCTGGTGGAGGACGAAATGATCATCGGAATCGGCGATTACACCGAGCAGGACGCGGATGTGTGCGAGGACGTACACGGATGCTGGCTCTGTCCCGGCCTGATTGACGGACATATCCATATTGAAAGCACCATGCTGCTGCCGGCGGAGTTTGCCGGGGTTTGCGTGCCGCACGGCACCACCACCGTTGTGGCAGATCCGCATGAGATCGCAAATGTCTGCGGCCAGCTTGGCATCCGCTATATGTTAGAGGCCAGCGAGGGATTGCCGCTGACGATGTATTTTGTACTGCCCTCCTGCGTGCCGGCAACAAAGTTTGACGAGTCGGGCGCACGGCTTGGCGCGGCGGAGCTGCGTGAATTTTATGCGCACCCCAGAGTTCTGGGACTTGGCGAGGTCATGGATTATATGGGTGTGGTACACCGTGACGAGGCGTTGATGGAGAAAATTCGCTATGCCAAAGAGGCCGGCGGCGTCATCAACGGCCATGCGCCGATGCTGCACGGAAAACCGCTTGACGCATATCTGGCTGCCGGCATCGGGGACGATCACGAATGTGCAATGCTTTCTGAGGCACAGGAGCGGATCCGCAAGGGGCAGCGGATTATGATCCGCCAGGGAACGGCCGCAAGAAATCTGGAGGCGCTCCTTCCGCTTTTTGATGAAAAGTGGGCGCATCGCTGCCTTTTGGTGACCGACGACAAGCACCCGGCTGACCTGCTCCGTCACGGCCATATTGACAATATCATACGGATGGCCGCCGCGGCCGGAAAGAACCCGGTTACCGGGATTCGGATGGCAACCCTGTGGGCGGCGGAGTATTTCGGACTGCGCGGCCGCGGCGCGGTTGCGCCGGGGTATCGGGCGGATATCCTGGTGCTGGAGGATTTAAATACCATGCGGATTCGGACGGTGTATTGCGGCGGCAAAAAGGCGGCGGAACAAAATCGGATGCTGCCGTTTACAATGCCGAGGGTGCGGCGCGATCTTCAAAAGGCGGTGCGCAATTCGTTCTACACGCCGGTCTTTTTGGAACAGGATTTTCAAATCGAACCGAAGGGCAGTGCAGCGTGCCGGGTGATTGAGACGGTAAAGGGGCAGCTGATTACCCATGCCAAAACGATGGAGATCGACTTTGCGCACCATAACGGGATTGACCTTGCGCGCGATATTTTAAAAATTGCGGTGCTTGAGCGGCACCTAAACACCGGGCATAAAGGGCTTGGATTTATCCGGGGTATCGGACTGAAAAGCGGTGCAATCGCCTCCTCGGTTTCGCATGATTCCCACAACATCATCGTCATCGGCGAAAACGAAAAAGATATGGCGTTTGCGGCAAACTGGGTGCGGCGCGAGGGCGGCTGTGTGGTTGTAAGGGACGAGACCGTCATTGCAAAAATGCCGCTCCCGGTGGCAGGGCTGATGTCTGATCTGACGGCCGAGGAAGTTGCGGCGCAGAACGAAGCGCTGCGTGAGGGCGTTTTGCAATTGGGCGCCGCGCCGGATGTCGAGGCCTTTATGACCATGGCCTTTGTCAGTCTGCCCGTGATTCCGCACTTAAAAATTACGACCCTGGGGCTGATCGACGTAGACCGTCAGCAGCCGGTCTCCTTATTTGCGGATGGTGAGAATGAAGAAAAAACACGGTGATTTTCGTGACAGGGCATATCGGATTGCGATCCGAATCCTCACGGAAAAAACAAGATTTCGGCATTTTTGGGCGAAAAATTGCTTTTCGGGGATTGACAGAGCGGTTGTTTCGTGGTATGATGACATTGTAGTTAGATACAACTAACCAAGAGGTGATAACCATGGGAACAGTCGTACTGGGGATTCTTTTGGTGGCGGTTGCCGTGATCGCGATCAAAAGCTATATGAAAAAGCTGAGCGGCGGCTGCTGCGGCAGCGGCGGCGATGCGGTAGAGTATAAGGTGGCGGATCGGGACGCTTCCCACTATCCGTACTGCGCAAAGATTGCGGTTTCGGGGATGCATTGCGCCCATTGTAAAAAGAGTGTGGAAAACGCGTTTCACAGCCGGGACGGCATGTGGGCAGAGGCGGATCTTGACGGACAGT
>URTH01000056.1 GCA_900550775.1 uncultured Eubacteriales bacterium
TGTCTCAAAGTTTCCGGCGTTACCTGAATTACTGCCATTTTAACAGCCTCCTTAAAAAATTTTTTATTTATTCAGCTTTCGCTGCATAAATCAGTAGATTGAATTGATGATGTCCTTTCCGGCCCGGTCGGTTTTTACCATTTCATCCGCGACCTTTTCCATCAAGGACGCAAACTCCTCCAACGCCTCCTCAAAGCTATCGTATACCGGCTGCATGCTCAAAAATTTGCTTACAAATGCATTTTGTGCCTCGCCTTGCCAAACCTCACCCAGCGTCATTACAAGATTTGTGATTTTGTTCATAATGTCGTGATGATTTTCCTTGTACTGCCGTACCTGATTACTTTTTGTTGTCAAATCAGCCGGATGAACCAAAATTTGATCTGCCACATGTATCACCTCCAAAAATTACTTTGCAACACGCAATGACCAAGAATTATCTAACTCTCGCCTGCTTGATGTTAAATACTCTTGCAAATTCGAAATTTTACCGGTTCCGGGATTGGCAATTAAAACATCCGCGGCCGACATATTATTGGGATCACAGCCGTTTTTTACACCAACCGCCACCATAGAATGTCCGGTCACCCTGATTACAACCGCATTGCCGCTGTTAATCTGATTATATATTTCTGTATATCTGCGGCTCGCAGACCACGCGCTGCTTCCCTCAATGCCTTTGGTGTGCGTCCACCTGGCACCGCCATGACCGGGACCCGGCCAATCGTCCTCCGGATTATAATATTGATTGTTCTTAAATGCACCGACCATTGCATCCGACGTTGACGTACAGCCGCCGTTGGAACCGTCTGACTGCCGCAAATCATAATCGTATTGATTGAGAACATACTTTTCATCAAATCCGCTTACAACACTGTAATCTCCGTACGCGCCGCCGGAAACATCTCTTGACGATCCGGCATATCCTTTGATATTACCGTTTGTTTGCACATTTTCATTTTGAATCGGTTCGGCCGGTGCAGAATTGGTATCAGCATTTGCAAAACCGTTATTACTTTCTGCTGTACGGTTATCATTTTTTGCATTTGTGGGATCAACGCCAATAACGACAGGTTCGTTTTCGGCTGCATGTGCCGTTGTGCCAAACCAATTTTTTGAGATACTTGCCATTTTTTCAAGCAGCTTAACATCCACCGCAGTGATCACGCAAATTGGTGACACGATAAACGCCCCGGTTAAAGCCATGATTTTTCTTATCTTATTATGAAAAAGAAAATCGCCTATACTCTTGCCATCGGCACGCAGCGACCGTTTTATTCTGTCAATGATCGACTGCGATCGGTTTCCGTATCGGCTGTCACCCTCTGCCACAGAATTTGTCACGTTCAAAAACGCGCTTTTATACTGCCCCGATAGACTGCCCTGTCTGCTTGCCGATGTGATAAGGTTATTAAGACAATTACGGATATTCTGCTTGGAGGCGACTTCAAAATCAAGACCGTTTAACGCGGAACGGATTTTCTTTTCTGCATCCTCGGTTTCGGTCTGCATTCTTTCAATCTGACGCGAAATCGCGCTGATCGAAGATTTTTTTAACATAATGTTTGGCATTTTTCATCTCGCCTCCCAAATTATTCTTTCTCATAAAATTCTGAAAGTTTTGAAATAAAAACTTCCCTTTCACTATCCTTGTAACCTTCATAAAAGACTTCAGCAATATCTTCATTGTTAAAAAGGAACTGATGTTCCGCACCAATAAAACCTTCAGGGTACATTACTCCTATATAGTCATATTCCTTGTTATCCTCTATGCTTGTTTGTTTGACACCGTAAATCATTAACTTCTTCTCACCGTTTTTTAATAATACAATCGTTCCAATCGGTAATAAATTTATCATTTTCAATCTTCCTTTCTAAATTGTTGTTATGCAAAGCAAAAACATTTTGTCCAATCCGCTCGCAATTTCTGCATTGCTTTCGGAATGCCATTACCAATTTTTTCTGCTGTGTCTATCAATGCATCAGACACAATCTCCGTCAGCCCTTTATCTGTTCCGGTAATCCAATTTGCCACTGCATCAGCAGCATTTGTTACAACCATTGTTCCAACTGCTACAGCAATAACCGGAGCACCTCCTGTTACGGCAGCCATTGTTGCTGCAACAGCCGCCGTTGTTGCCGTTATAGCTAATGTGTCCCATGCAGTTTCTACCATTGTTTCAGCCACCGCTCTCGTTGTTATACCTCCAAACTCTTTATAATTCTTTACTCCATTTATAACACCGTCTAAAGCCAAACCTATCCAAGTACTCTTGGTAATTTTGTTAGCGTCAGCCCAAACCTTTGAGAAATTATTTTTCCATCTTGATATAGGATTCTTACATACACTTGCAGATGTTTTTAACTTTTCCTTGAAATAATCACCAACACCCATCAGCTTTTTTTTCCACATTTGTTTTGTATTAACACCCGTTCTTGATATTTTTCCAATCTTTTTTGCATCTTTCATAAGCCCAGAGGCAAACTTATATCCATACTTGACAGCTTTTGCAATATTTTCAGCTCCGCCTTTTACAACAGCCTCGGCTAATGATAAGAACACACCTATATGTCCCGCTTTTTTTGCAAAATCCCATAAACTGATAGATGATTTATTAACACTGTCGCTACTTAAAAATAATCCGGCCGTTGCTGCATATTTTATAAGTTTGCTTTTTACGAACAAGTTCTTTATATTGCCAACGCTATTTTCGGCAAATTTTTTTATTTTATCAAGAATCGAATTTGATTTATTGCCGTACTTGTTATCTGTATCAGCTACATTTCCCGTCACCTTTAAAAAAGCATCTTTATATTGCTTTCCCAATGCCGACTGCCTTTCAGCAGATGATTTGAGTCCTTTTAATCTGCTTTGCAAATTTTTCTTCGATGCAACTTCAAAATCAAGACCGTTTAATGCTGAACGGATTTTCTTTTCCGCATTCTCACTTTCAGCCTGCATTTTTTCAATTTGCCATCTGACAGAGCTTATTGAAGCTTTCTGCAAACCAATTACCGCCACTTTTATTCACATCCTTTATCCAAAAGCATCATCCTACTGCATCATTTTTGCCGCAGACTCGTCTGCCTCCTTAATCTGCTTTGCGACCATTTTGATAAGCTGCGCAATATCTCTGCATTCTTCCATGACCCGTTTATTTTCCTTTTTCCATTCCTCAAGCTTTGCCCTAAAGGCGTCTGCCGCCTCTCCGCTCCAGCTCTCGCATACCTCAGCATATGCTTTATTTGCGGCTCTTTCCGCACTCTCACATTGCTCCGCCGCTGTATTTAACTTGTTTGCCTGTCTGATTGCGTCAAGATAATCAATACTGATAAGCCCCATTTTTACGCTCTCCTCTCTGAAGCGGTCAGGTAACTTCCGTCCCAAATGCCGTACTCTTCCAGCGTTTTATCGGGTTCTAAAACCTTCCCGGTGCAACTTAAATTTATTTTTTTCACACTGCCAAAGTGTTCAAAATCCATCTCAATCAATGATTCCAGTATTTTTTCCTCCAGCTCATCGATTCGGAGCTTTGCCGGAATTTCTAAGTCGACCGGCTCATAGCCGTCTGAAAACATTAGCGTTACGATGATATCGTCCATTATCCAAACACCTCGTATCTGATGCTGAGCTTGTTTAACATTTCCTGCATTTCACTTTGAATCCCCTGCTTTGTCGCATTTTGAAAATAAACGACATCCTCTTCGTTTTCCATTATGCTTTTCAGCCGCATGATTTTCTTTGTGTTCATAATATACATGAGGTTGTCAACATTGTCTTTTTCGGCTTTTAAATCTGCAAAGGTAAAGGAATAGAAATCCTCGTCTCCGGCAAACCCGCTTATGATCATTTTCGCCGTACCTGTGTCCGCACCGGCAGAAGTCAGCTCCTCCAGCGCCGCCTCATCGGCATTACGGGTTTTCAGTTTTTTTGCTTTTTCCAGCGTCTTGTTGGATATCCTGTAATGAAATTTTTCCTGTGCACCGTCATTTTTCCAAGCAATCAGTCCAAGAACGGCCTCCGATATTTTTGAGGTATCAAACACCTTTAGCCGATAGCTTTCTCCGTTCTTGACTGCCATCACCGCCATTGCATCCTTGATGTAAAAAAGGATGCCCTCCTGTGTGCTATGCCGCAGCTGTTTATCAACGGCGATAAACTTCTCGCATCTTGCACAAATCTCAACCATATTCAAAACATCGCCGCTCAGCGAGGTTTCCCCATCAAAATTTTCTTTCAAATACCCCTTTTGCTCCAATGCGGTCTGAACCCCCAAAATTTCACGGCTCAGCGCTGACTCGCTCATACCTCCAAACCCGTCCGGGATCCCGTACAGTTCCGTTGCACCGAGACTTGCTGCTATACACATAATTTCTTTTGCACTTAATTCACAGCTATCCAATGTCTTTGCCCTCCTTTTATTTTGCAAACATCGCCTTAAACCGTTCAGCATGCTCCTTTTTTAAAATATACCCTTCAAACTCACCAAGTTTTGCCTCCGATTCACTGTATGAAAGATCGCCGGAAAACACGGTATGCGACTTAAATGTTTTACCAAGCAAGACGGACAGTCTGTTGTTGACAAGCAGCATTGAAATCGTATTGCCCATACCGGAAAGCTTGCCAAGCTCCTCTGCGTCCTCCGCTGCAATCAGATACACATTAAGACCTTTTCCCAGTCTTATCACCGCCTCAAGCCGTTTTGCCGTTTTTTCATCAATCGACTCATAGCATTTTTTCAGACCGTCAATCAAAATTGCAATCGGCGCAAATGCCTCGTGTGCCTCACCACTATCGTGCAATTCCTTTCTACGCTGCAACTCGGACACGGTTTTTGCCATAAATTCGTCAAGCGCTTCGCCCTGAGTAAAATACTTGTCAGCCGTATTCCGTATATCACCGAGCGCACCGTCCGCATCGTACAAAACAACCGTGCTGCCATCATCGTATGATTTCATCTGCTTTGCGATAATGCTTACCATATTGCTTTTACCGGAGGCTTTGTGCCCCGAAATCACCATATAATGCGTTTCGTCAAAATCAATACCAAGCGGATATACCTCGTTGGTCGATAACCCGACTGTGATTTTTCCTGCCGAAATACTGTTGAACGGAATGATATCCGGCATAATCGGTATCGGTGCCGCACGGTTCCCCGTCCAGATTCTGTTCATTTCCTCGGCAATATTTTTGATTGTGGCTACCCTGTCGCTGTCCGTCTCTCCCGCCGCCGGGAGCGCCGTTTGAAATTCTAGCGGAACATCCGTTTTGATAAGGCCTCTGCCGTCAACATTGTCCGGCTCAAGCCCGTTTGTCTTGCCGACAATGCCCTGATACTCGCTTTTGTCGATCATTTGCAGCGCCACGGAATTTTTAATATTCTGGCTGATTTTATATGTCAGCGCATTGGGGTTGTTACCCGTTGCCGCAATGTAAATCCCGTAGCTTGCGCCCTGTCTTGTCAGATTTAAAAAGAACATATCCGTTTCGGGATAAAGTGTGAACATGGGCGCAAAATTGTCAATCACAAGCACGATATACGGCAGTTTTTCTCCTGTTGCATCACGGTACGCCTTAATATTGCCAAGGCTCAGCTTTGAAAACTTTTCTTTTCTCGTGTCAAGCTCTTTGGAAATCAACTTAACAAGTTTATCCATCTTTTCTTCATCGCTGTCGTTTACCACACCGCCCACGTGCGGAAATTTTGCAAACATTCCCATACTGCCCGTGTTAAAGTCCATGATGTAGATGTTCACATCTTCGGGCGAATAGGTGCAGCAGACTGACATGATCAGCGTTTGCAAAAATGTGGTTTTGCCAACGCCCGGAGCGCCGTATATGCCCGTATGTCCAAGCTCTGAAAAATTGACAGTCGCCGGGTACTGGGATTGGTTTCGCGGATCGTCAATAAGACCGATCACGGGATTCAATGCGCCGTCGTTTTTCTCCCAGCCGGTATTGCTGAATTTTAGGTCTGTTATCTCGTTCAATCCGATGATATCCGGCAGCTTATCTGTCCAGACCTTTTTCGATGCTGCAATACCGTTTTCTTTGACATATTTTTTCAAAAAGTCCACAACAGCGTTGATCTCTTTCGTTTCTTCCTTTAAGCCATAGTCAATTCCCATGGTCTTATTTCGGTTTTTGTAGCTGATTCGCTTTCCCTGCAAAGTAACGCCCGAAACCTTGGGAACAACCGTCATCTTATCCTTTTTGTTCGGATGATAGGGCGCGCCGCTCCAAAACGACTGCACCTGTTCGTAAATTTCATCGTCGCCGATACGAATGTACGCCCGTCCCGGCACGGTTATTTTTGCCGCATCACCGTGGTGCAGCATATCCTTACTGTCCGATGCGGACGCAACCCTCAGACACCAGCGGAATTTTACATTTGCCTCAACATCAGCGGTTACAACCCCCGTTGTTTTCTGTGACATTAAAATACTGTACATGCCGAGCGAACGCCCGGTTCTAAACAGCGAATTGATAAAATTTCCGAACTCCGGGAACTGCAGCTTAAACTCCGCAAACTCATCAATCACGATAATCAGGAACGGCAGCGCTTCGTCGGCTTTGCCTGTGTGATACAGCTTTTGATATTCCGTAATATTCTGCACGCCGTACCTGTTGAATATAACCTGCCGCCTTGTCAGCTCACACTGGAGTGCAATCAGATTACGGTCAATCTTATGATCGAGGTTAGAAATCGTGCCGGCAAGATGCGGAAATCCCTCAAACGGCTGAATCAACCCCGTCCCCTTAAAGTCAATCAATATAAACGATACACCACTTGGCGAAAAGGCAAGCGCCATGGATAAAATCCACGACTGTATCATTTCGGATTTTCCATACCGGCAACCAGACCGAACGGTCCATGTTTCTTCTCGTATATGTCAAACATAAATCTTTCGCCGTTTTCTCTGATTCCGACCGGCACAGACATGGAACGAAACGGCAATGCTTTTTTCCAGTTTTCCGCAACGGGAATCTGATCCGGGGTTTTTACATGATATCCGTCCAAAAATGTGACGCAGGACGGAAGTGCGGTCGCCTTTGCCTTTTCTTCCACACGAATCGGCGCCATCAACCTTGCAAACAGATCAAAGCTCTTTGCGTCAACCTTGTCGATGTGAAACGCTTCAAATTCACCCGAATTTTCCGCATTATAGATGACGCCGCTGTCGTTCCGAAGTTCAATGATCTCCTTACATTCCATGTACAATTCGTTTTTACTGTGCGTTAAAATCACCGCGCCCATCCCGAACCGATACTCGCACGCACGCAGCGTTTTCATAATTCCCTGCTTTTTCATATCCTCGTCATCGGCGATCACGAACAGGTAATATGGGAGCTGCATTGTTTTTCTGCCGTATGAATTTTCCTCTATTTCGCTTTTTCTCTCTTTTACAATATCCTCAAACCTGCGGCAAAGCTCCGAAACCTCAATACTGTTTGACGCCATAAACCGAAACGCGCGTCCGTCGTCAAAGGAGTGCGGCAGCCATCTGATCCACTCCCATTCGGAATACTCCTTTTTAGGAAATACCGTCACGATTTTTAGTTCCTCGTAAGAGTGTGTCGTTGCAGCCTGCATCACGATGTTTTTTGCAAGTGCAACCGTATTCTTTCTGTCCCCGACAACACCCACCATGCAATGATTCTTTATATCGCACAAAATCGGCGCGTTTTCAACATATCTATTATCGTCAGCTATTTTCTGTCCGCCCTTAGAGAGCGTATCCTCATGCAGCGACAGAGTTTCATTCGGCGTCTTGATTTCCACAACAGAGGGAACCTTGCCATTTCCGATGCGAATACGCATAAAGTCATCGTCAAGCGGCGACCGTTCCCACATTTTTGGGGACATCTCTTTTACAAGCGCTGTGCAATCCTTGGTGTCCGGATTTGCCGCACAGAGTGCCCGCAGCTGTTTTGCATGAACACCGTCGATTTGCTTCTGGATATCCGCAAGGTACTGCTTGTATTTCTCGATTCTTAACTTTTCATCTTTTCGATATTTTTTTGTCTGCAAACGATAGGACAACACGCCCGAAATCGGCATTGCAAGAGCGAATATCCCCGTAATTTGCAAAGATTTTGTCGTTATAAATGCAATGATCGTCGGAATCAGCATAATGAGCGGATAGGTAAGCACACTGATCCAGTTCATATTCGGCTTTGATCCGATTGACGGCGGATTTTGAATATCAATTTTTTCGTTCGGCATTTCAAGTTTTAATCTTGGCGAACGCTTATAAATCGGTCTTTGTTTGACGTTTTTTTGTTTCGGCGCAGCTTCATGCACCGAAATATGGTTGTTTACCCCGTATATTTCCAAACGGTCGTCGCCGTATATAAACTTCGCTTCTCCGATTACGATTTCATCACCGTTTTTCAGCACGCACTCTTTCACAGCATTTTCATTGACATACGTACCGTTCATACTCCCCATATCAATCAGGTGATAGTCTGTCCCCATTCTCTTGATCTTTGCATGCTTTCCCGATACGATCGGACTATCCAAAACAATATTGTTCTTCTCGCCCCTGCCAATTGCAAGCTCCTCCGGCAGTTTTACTTCCATTCCGCTTTGCGCGTATGTAGGAATAACCATCATTGAAATCCGTTCTTTTCGGCTTAAAACAAAAATCTGCTCCGGGATAAGCGTTTCGCGTGTTATCTTGCTGCCATTCATCAAGACTTCACCGATACACGATATTTCCCACGTCCCGTTTTTGTTTACAAGCTTGATATGCTCCTTTTTCAAATCGGAACCGGGAATACTGAATCCATCTTTTGCATCACTTCCGATAAAAAGACGCTGATGATTGCTTAGAGATATATCCTTAAAATGTCCTTTGTAATATATTCTTATAAACATATCCATCCCAAATTCCCTCCGTATTGCATCGACTGATTTTTCATTTTATTCATACTTCTGCCGCTCCTCTTTCAATTCGTCCAGGCGTCTTTCCTCTTTCGTTTCCGCTCCTTCATCAGATGAAACCACTTCCACTTCAACCGCACAGCTTGCCTGATCCATCGAAACAGTGATCGTTGCTTTGCCCGGCTCTAACCCCGTATAACACTGTTTTGCGTCACTTACCTCAACAACGCTTGTATCCGAACTTTCATAGTGAAATCCCGTTAATCCTGTTTCGCTGTTATCCTTGTTTACAACAGGAAAACGCTGCGGCATCGGATAGGATGTTTCCCCGACAGTAAGCACTTTCTTGTAATTGCCTTCATCAAGTGTAATTTCCGTTGCCGCAATATACTTGGGTTCTTTCGGCTTTGTCGCAATTTTTCCTATTTCAATCCCCAAAACGGCAATTGCAAGAGCCAAAACAGCCGCGCCGACCGCTATCTTATTTTTTGAACCGCTCTTCCCTTTTTTCTGCGACTTTGTATCTGCCGAAACCACGGTAACCGTTACATTATCTCTGCCGCCGTGCTTCAGTGCCGCCTCCGCCAACCTTTGCACCGCCGTACGGCAATCGCCGGATTTTTGCATAATGCTCTGTATTTCTTCATTTTCTACCATATCGGTCAGTCCGTCGCTGCACAAAATAAATTTGTCGCCTTTTTC
>URTH01000057.1 GCA_900550775.1 uncultured Eubacteriales bacterium
ACATCAACGTGCAGGAGCAGAACATCGACATGCTCTCCCTCTCCGGCCACAAGTTCCACGGGCCGAAGGGCGTCGGCGTGCTCTATGCGCGCAAGGGCATCATTCTCACGAACATCATTGAGGGCGGCGCACAGGAGCGCGGCAAGCGCGCTGGCACCGAGAACATCCCCGGCATCGTCGGCATGGCCGCGGCGCTGAAGGACATGTGCGATCACATCGATGAAAATTCTGCAAAAGTCTCCGCCCTGCGGGACAAGCTGATCGCGGGCCTCGCCAAGATCCCGCACAGCATCCTCAACGGCGACCCGGTCAACCGTTTGCCGGGCAATGCCAATATTTCGTTCTCTTTTATCGAGGGCGAGGGACTGTTACTGTTTTTGGATATGAAGGGTATCTCCGCGTCCAGCGGCAGCGCCTGCACCTCCGGATCGCTGGATCCGTCACATGTGCTGCTTGCCATCGGCTTAAGGCATGAGGAGGCGCACGGATCGCTTCGTACCACCTTTGATACGGAAAATACCATTGAGGATATGGAGACGATTGCACAGGCCGTCAAGGAGACGGTAGAGCGGCTGCGCGGCATGTCTCCGCTTTATGAGAAGTTTTTAAAAGAACAGGCGACAAAATAGAGAAAGGAAGGATGTCTTATGTATAGCGAAAAAGTAATGGATCATTTCAGCAATCCGCGCAACGTGGGTGAGATTGAAGACGCAAACGCTGTCGGCGAGGTAGGAAACCCCCAGTGCGGCGATATCATGAAGATTTATATGAAGATCAACGATGACACGCACAAGATTGAGGATGTCAAGTTCAAAACATTTGGCTGCGGCGCGGCAATCGCGACCAGCTCAATGGCGACCGAACTGGTCAAGGATAAAACCTTAGAGGACGCGCTGGAACTGACGAATAAGGCGGTTGCCGAAGCACTGGACGGACTTCCTCCGGTAAAGCTGCACTGCTCGGTGCTGGCAGAAGAGGCGATTCACAGCGCCATTGCCAATTATTATGAGCGCCGCGGCGAAGAACCGCCGGCAGGACTGCGCTGCACCGGCTGCTGCAGTGCATGCCACCACGCCCATGATGTGCATGAGGGTGAGGAATAGGCCGTGGAAAGGGTTGTAATCGGGATGTCCGGCGGCGTGGACAGCAGCGTTGCAGCCGCCGTGCTCAAAGAGCAGGGCTATGATGTCGTCGGCGTGACGATGCGCTTGTGGGACGGTGAGACGGTGGAGGGAGAGGAGCTGGAGAGTACCTGCTGCTCGCTCTCGGCCGTGGAGGACGCGCGCCGCGTGGCGTTTCATCTGGGGATTGACTACTATGTTTTGGATTTCCGCAAGGAATTTTCTGCGTCCGTAATCGACTATTTTGCAAACGAGTACCTTCTGGGCAGAACGCCCAATCCCTGCATTGCCTGCAACCGGCATTTAAAGTTTGACGCGATGCTGAAAAAGGCGGAGCTGCTCGGTGCGGACAAGGTGGCAACCGGGCATTATGCAAACATTGACTATGACGCGGCAAGCGGACGCTATCTGCTCCGCCGCGCCGCGGCCGCGACCAAGGATCAGACCTATGCGCTGTACGCGCTGACCCAAGCGCAGCTGGCACATACGCTGATGCCGCTGGGACAGTTTAAAAGTAAGGACGAAGTGCGCGAATACGCAAAGAAACTGGGACTTCCGACGGCCAAAAAGAAGGACAGTATGGAGATTTGTTTTGTGCCGGATCAGGACTATGCCGCATTCATTCAGCGCCGTGTCGGTGCGCTGCCGCCGGAGGGCGACTTTGTGGATTTAGAGGGAAACGTCCTCGGCCGGCACAAGGGCGTGGTTCATTATACGGTCGGTCAGCGAAAGGGGCTCGGCATCGCCTTTGGCAAGCCGATGTTTGTCGTGCGGATTGACGCGGCAAAAAATCAGGTTGTTTTGGGTGAGAGCGGCAGTGAGTTTTCGGATTCGCTGCTTGCCATTGATGAAAATCTGATTCCGTTTGACGATATTACTGCGCCGATCCGCGCCGATATTAAGGTGCGTTACAGCGCAAAGCCCGCGCCCGGCGAAATCAGCCGGGAGGGCAAGTACCTGAGAGTGCGTTTTGATGAGCCGCAGCGTGCAATCACACCGGGACAGGCCGTTGTCTTTTATCAGCCAAACGGCGACCTGGTGCTGGGCGGCGCTACGATTCTGCGCTAGGCACGCGTGTGCCTTAATAAAAAGATTGGGGTGGATGCGAAATAAAATTTTGGCACGGGAATATCCCGGCCTGAATCCACGTCAGCTGGAAGCGGTCCTGCATACCGAAGGGCCGCTTTTGGTGTTGGCGGGAGCCGGATCCGGAAAGACTACGGTGATTGTACATAAAATTGCACATCTGATTCGGTTCGGGCGGACAGAGACAGACATGCCGGCGCCGCCGTCGCTTTCCGAGCAGGATTTGGAGATTTTGTCCTGGTATGCGGACGGAGAACTGGACGAGCTGCCGCCGCATCTTACGGAATGTCTCGTAAACCGTCCGGCAAAGCCGTGGCAGATTCTGGCGATTACCTTTACAAATAAGGCGGCGGGCGAACTCAAGCAGCGTCTGGTAAAACGTCTGGGCAGCGGCGGTGAGGATATCTTTGCCAGCACGTTTCACTCGGCCTGTGTGCGCTTTTTGCGCCGCGATGCAGAGCGGATCGGATACGAAAAAAGCTTTACCATCTACGACACGGCCGATCAGCAGACGCTGATGAAAAGCTGCTTAAAGGAGCTTTCACTTGACGATAAAAAGTTTGCGCCGAGGGCGGTGCTTTCCGCCATCAGCAATGCCAAGGATAAGCTGATTGACGAAACAGAGTACGCAAACATCAATCACGGCGATTTTTACTATGGTACGGTGGCAGAACTGTATGCCCTGTACCAAAAGAAGATGAAGGCAAACAACGCGATGGATTTTGACGATCTGATTGTCAATACCGTGCGCTTGTTTGAGGAATGTCCCGATGTGTTGGAATCGTATCAGAATCGGTTTCGGTATATTCTGGTGGACGAGTACCAGGATACCAACCACGCTCAGTACCGCCTGGTAAGCCTGCTTGCCAAAAAACATCAAAACCTTTGCGTGGTGGGCGATGACGACCAGAGCATTTATAAATTTCGTGGTGCGGATATTCAAAATATTCTGGGCTTTGAAAAGGAATTTTCCGCTTGTCGCGTTATTAAGCTGGAGGAAAATTACCGCTCAACCCAGACCATATTGGATGCGGCGAACGCGGTGATTCGGCATAACAGCGACCGAAAGGGCAAAAATCTTTGGACGGCGTCCGGTGCCGGAGAGAAGATAGAGCTGTATGCGGCGCTGAACGAACACGCCGAGGCCTATCATATCGCAGATACAATCAAGGCCTTGGGTGAGAGCTATAACAACACGGTCATTTTATACCGTATGAACGCCATGTCCCGTATCTTGGAGGACGCGCTGCTGCGGTCTGCCATTCCGTATCGGGTTTTGGGCGGTCTTCGGTTCTATGACCGCAAGGAAATTAAGGATTTGACATCTTATCTCCGTCTGATTCAAAATTACGGAGACAACGTGGCACTGCGGCGGATTATCAACGAGCCAAAGCGCGGTATCGGTGCGGCCACCGTGGATAAGACCGAGGCGATTGCAGTGGGCGAGGGGCTGAACATGTTTGCCGTCTGCCAAAGAGCGGATTTGTTTGAGGAGTTTCCGACCGCGGCCGCGGCAAAGCTGAAAAGCTTTGCCGAGATGATTGAGGGGCTTCGTAAGGAACTGGAGGACGGTATGGGGCTGGAGCTCTTTGTCAAGCTTGTGATGGAGCGAACCGGCATGATTGCCGCATTAAAAAAGGAAAAAACGGTCGAAAACGAAACACGGCTTGAGAACCTTGACGAGTTTGTTTCCATGGTGCAGGAGGCGGTTAAGGCGGACGCGGCCATCACGCTGGCACAGCTGCTGGAAAATATCTCGCTGGTTTCCGATATTGACAGCTATGACGAGGCGCAGGAGACGGTGACGCTGATGACCCTGCACAGCGCCAAGGGACTGGAGTTTCCCAACGTCTTTTTGATGGGCATGGAGGAAGGCGTATTTCCGGGGCTTCGTGCCTTTTCAGACGAGGCGGAAATCGAGGAGGAACGGCGGCTTTGTTATGTGGGGATTACCCGTGCCAAGGAAAGACTGTTTCTCACCCGTGCGCAGAGCCGGACGCTGTTTGGATCGACCAAATACAACCTCCCGTCCCGCTTTTTGGAAGAGATCCCGGCAGAACTTTTGGACTGCAAGGAGGAACGCGCCAAGATTGTATCCGATATTGAGCATATCGGCGGCGCCCGTCCTGTGGGTTTTGGAAAGAGCGGATTTTTAGCACAGAAAGACGAAGTAAAAAAGGCGGCCGCACCGAAAGTGCAGTTTGCGCCGGGCGATCAGGTCAAGCACCGCAAGTTTGGCATCGGTACCATTGTGTCGGCGCAGCCGATGGGCGCCGATACCTTGCTGCGGATTGCCTTTGAAGAGGGCGAAAAGAAGCTGCTTGCCGCATATGCCCCGATCGAAAAGATATAGTACATGCTATAAGCTGCGAAAGGAGGAAGGTATCATGTATCAGGTGCTCTCTGAGGTTTATGACCAAATGCAGGAGATCGATTACACTGCCTTTGCCGATTATTATGAGGCGGTGTTTCAAAAGTTTGGCTGCCGGCCAAAGCTGGTTTTGGATCTGGGCTGCGGCACAGGCAACATTACCCTGGAGCTGGCGCGGCGCGGTTATGACATGATCGGGTTGGACAATTCCGCCGAGATGCTGGATATCGGGGCGCAAAAGGCAAAGGCGGCCGGTTATGATATCCTCTTTTTGCAGCAGGATATGGCAGCATTTGAGCTTTACGGAACGGTGGGCGCGATGGTCTGTGCCTTAGACGGCGTCAATTACCTGACCGAGGACGGTGCGCTTGGCGCGATGTTGTCGCTGCTGCACTGTTACTTGGATCCGGGCGGCATTTTGATCTTTGATATCAACACGCCGTATAAATTCCGGCACGTTTTAGACGGGCGAACCTTTATTTATGACTGTGAGGACGCCTACTGCGCCTGGAGCAGTGAATACGATGAGGATGAGGATCTTTGTTATTTTGATCTGAATTTCTTCTTTCCCGATGCGGACGGCAGGTATACACGCAAGGATGAATATCAGCAGGAGCGGGTCTATACCGTGGACGAAATTAAGGAATGTATCAAAAAGCAAGGGCTTTCCTGCCTCGGCGTGTACGATGCGCTCAGCTTTGATCCGCCGCAGGCGGAGAGTGAACGGCTGTTCTTTGTGGTGCAGCGCCCGGCTTAGGAAATTTGCCGCAGTCTTGAAGAGAAGATTGGCAAATCATGGGGGAATTTATACTTTTTTCTTGCAATATCGGGAATGCTGTGCTACAATGAGGGCAGATAGAAGGGATTGCAATCTGCACGCAGCCCTGTATATAGCGCAGATTTGGCAAGTTTTATGGACGGAGTGATACCGATGAGAAAGTTTTTACAGGAATTTAAAGCGTTTGCCATGCGCGGCAACGTCCTTGATCTGGCCGTTGGCGTGATTATCGGCGGCGCGTTTCAAAAGATTGTGTCCTCGCTGGTGTCCGATGTGATTTCACCGCTTTTGGGGCTTTTCGGCAACGCCAACTTTGACGGTCTGGTGCTGCATATCGGCACGGTGGAGCTGCGCTACGGCGCGTTTATAACGACGGTGATCGATTTTATCATCATGGCGTTTATTATCTTTTTGATGGTAAAGGGCATTAACCGATTGACCCAAATCGGCAAAAAGCCGGAGCCGGAAAAAGAGCCGGACACCAAGGAATGTCCGTATTGTACGCGTGAGATTCCGATTGCGTCCGTACTGTACTTCGGAACTTGACGAAGCGGCGGAAGAAGAACAGGCGAAAGAATAGGAGCCCGGTACGGGTTGAAATAAGGAAATTTTGCACGATGCCCGGCATAAGAATAAAATAATAATAAAAATCATAAAAGAAAAGGAGAGTTTTGTATGTGGGAAGTTGCAGCAGCGGCGTACAGCGGCGTGTGGACGGTGATACAGGTTGTGCTTGAACTCCAGTCACCGTTGCATACTGGCGGATTTTTGAAAAAGCCGGTGAAAAGGGCTGGAAGGCAATCATACCGGTATACTCAAATTATGTACTCTATAAACTGGTGTGGAAGAAATCGATGTTCTGGTGGAATCTGGTCGTAGGCGTTATCGCGGGAATTGCGGGAGCTGTATTCATTGGCGCTTTGATGGCGGCCGGCGGCGGCGCAGACGCGATGATGATGGGCGGCACGGCGCTGATTTCGATGCTGGTGTTTTTGGCAACGGGAATTGTTAGTGTCGTTATTAACATCATTTTATATGTGAAGATGGCACGTGCCTACGGATACGGCGGCGGCTTTGCAGTTGGTCTGATTTTTATAAATACCGTGTTTATTCTGATTCTGGGTCTTGGCAATGCAGAATACATTGGCCCGCAGAATAACTGACAGACACAGGAAGGACTACATAAAGCCCACGATGCACGATCGCATCGTGGGCTTTTAAATTGCCAAACGCGCCGAAAAAAGTGAAAAATTTCATTTCTGTACCATCTGACGGTACTTTGATAAAAATGAAATTTTTCGCAAATGGAATTTAGTTTTCCAAATCGCCGCCATCCTCGCAGTCGTTAATCTGAATCAAATGCTCCAATCCGGAGTGGATACGCTGATCAATCGGCGTGTAAGGAATCCGCCGTGCCAGGGTTTTGTACGCCGGGCGAATAATCTTGTTGCTGGTCATAACCTCTTCAATACGGTGTGCACACCAGCCCACAATACGGGACATGGCAAACAGCGGCGTATACAAATCCTCCGGCAGACCCATCATCTGGAACACAAAGCCGGAATAAAAATCCACGTTGGCGCAGATTTCCTTTTCCAGCCCCTTTTCCTCGCGGAAGGCTCTGGGGGCCAGGCGCTGTACCAGATCGTAGAGCTGAAATTCCTTTGCGTTGCAGGTGACATCGGCAAGCTCTTTGGCGCGATCCTTTAAAATCACCGTACGCGGATCGGAGATGGTGTAGACGGCGTGACCCATGCCATAGATCAGCCCTCTGCCGTCGCCGGCCTCCTTGCGCAGAATCTTCTTCAAATAAGCCAGAACCTCATTTTCATCGGTCCAGTCTTTCACGTTCTTTTTGATTTCGGTCATCTGTGCCAGCATCTTGGCGTTGGCACCGCCGTGCTTGGGACCTTTCAGTGAGCCGACCGCTGCCGAAATGGCAGAATAGGTGTCGGTGCCCGTGGAGGACAAAACGTGGACGGTAAAGGCGGAGTTGTTACCGCCGCCGTGCTCAGCCTGCAAAATCAGGGCAAGGTCTAAAATTTCCGCCTCCAGCGGTGTGTATTTGTTGTTGGGACGGATCATATACAAAAAGTTCTCGGCGACGGAGAGATCCTTGTTGGGGTTATGCAGCACCAGGCTTTCGCCGTCGAAATAATGACGCTTACAGCTGTATGCGTTGGCAATCAGGATCGGGAACCGTGCGATCAGGTCAAAGCTTTGCCGCAAGAGATTGGCAAGCGAGGTGTCGTCCGGGTTGTCGTCGTAGGAATAAAGGGCGAGCACCGCACGGCCTAACTTATTCATAATATTTTTACTGGGGGCTTTAAAGATCATGTCCTCGGTAAATTCGTGAGGCAGCTCCCGGCGGCCGGCCAGAACGCGGCTGAAATCCTGCAGCGTTTTGCGGTCGGGCAAGAAGCCGAACAATAACAAAAAGGCGGTTTCTTCAAAGCCGGAACGATGCTCCAGACGGCAGTTTTCAACAATGTCGGAAACATCGATACCGCGGTAGCGCAGCTTGCCCTCTACCGGCGCCTTGTTTCCCTCATCGATGACATAGCCGTGTACCTCACCAATCGTAGTAAGCCCTGCCAATACGCCGGTGCCGTCCGCGTTGCGCAGTCCGCGCTTGACATTATAGTCGCTGTAATAGTGCGACGGGATCGCGTTCCAGACAGAGTTCTGCTCATGAATCAGATTCATATAGGCAAGAATGTGATCTTCCATGGTGTTTTTTTGAGTCGGCTCGTTTTGTGCCAAAGCAATCACCTCTTTCATAAGTCTCGTTCATTACAAATGATTTACCCCTTATTATACCCTGTTTTTAAAAAAAAGTCAAGATTTGGCTTGCTGTCCGTCAAAACGGGCAAAAGGATATTAAGGAAGTGATGCTTGGGCTATGAGCGTGGGAACATGCTGCGCCCAATCGGGATCTTAGCATCTTCCGTTCGGCGAAAAATGCGCCGAACTAGATTTTGGCTTTGTTCTTTCGGTGTTCCTTGGGGGTGATCCCGTAAAAGCGTTTAAAGTATTTATAAAAATGGGTTGCATCACAGTAGCCCACCATGCTGCTGATTTCCTCCACCGTACGGTCGGTGTTCTCCAGCAGTTCGCGTCCCTTTTCCATCCGCTTTTTTTGGATATATTCACTGACTGTGATGCCGTAGCGCTCTTTAAAGACCCGGCTGAAATATTTGGGCGAGTAAAAGCACTTTTTTGCAAGGGCCGAAAGGGTGAGATTCTCGTTAAAATGCGTCTCGATATAGCGGAGCATTTCAGACGGCGCCGCATCGGCGCGGTCGCCGCCCGGAAGCATCTTCCGAAAGATATAGGCGAGCAGAATGGATAAATAGCTTTTTAAAACGGTGGCTCTGCCGCTGTCGCTGCTTTGATATTCCCGATACATTTCGCAAAGGACATATTCCAGTTTTTCTCTTTCCGCACAGGAAAAGGAAACAAACGGATTTGAGGTGTCCGCCAGACTGAAATCGGAAAAAGCCGTCAGCGATAAGATGGCAAAAGCGTTGTCGGCGTTGATGATTTTTTCGCTGACGGCCTCCGGCTCAAGCAGGATGTTATAGTAGACCATCTCCCGATCCGCACAAAATGCGTGGGTTTGCCCATAGTTGATAAACATCAGCGAACCGTCCGAAACCGGGTATTCCTTGCCGTCAATCCATTCTTTGCCCGTGCCGGAGAGGATATACACAATCTCAATAAACTCGTGCGTATGGGGATTTTCTTTTGCGCCGATGTTTTTTTGTACGGTGATCCGCTCGTTTTCTTGAAATACCTGCGCTTTGGGATAAACATACATCGTGGTTTCCTCCTATGCTTTTGGTATTCTGCGCGGTGCGTCAATCCTCCCGATCCATCAGCTCCAGCGGATAATCGCCGAGGCGCGTCACTTCAAAACCGTTCTTTTTAAAGGTCTCATAATCAAAGGCATTCAGCTCGTCAATTGCAAGCTTATGAAACTCATAAAAGTTCGGCCACCACTCGTAGCCGTCACCGAGACGGTGCGTCAAAAACGCCTCGGCGATTTCCTTTCCCATCTGGGGTGCAACATAAAACGCGCCCATCGCCAAAACGTTGACGCCGTTGCCGGTCACCGCCCTGAGCGCCGCCGGTACGCTCTCTACCACGCCGGCATGAACGCCCGGACATTTGCTTGCCGCAATATGGATGCCCATGCCCGTGCCGCAAAAAAGAAGCGCGCGTTCAA
>URTH01000058.1 GCA_900550775.1 uncultured Eubacteriales bacterium
TATAACTTTGGGGCGGCGCCGTTTTTTCTGATTCATTTTAATGCAAGGACGTGCAAAAGCGTCCTGTTCTGTCTCATTTACGCTTTGCCGTTTGCACCAAACAGACGGATCTTTTCAATTACCTTTGCCTTTACATTTTCCCGTGCCGGGCCAATGTACTTTCTCAGGTCAAACAGTTCCGGCTGCTCTGCAAAGATTTCACGAATCTTATCGGTGTATGCGCAGCGCAGTTCGGTATCGATGTTGATCTTGTTGATACCCAGGGATACTGCCTTTTTAATGCTCTCATCATCTACGCCGGATGCCCCGTGCAGTACGATCGGCATATTCAAATCCTTTTTGATGGTATCCAAACGGTCAAAATCCAGTTTCGGAATACCCTTATACTTACCGTGTGCCGTACCGATGGCAATCGCCAAAGAATCCACGCCGGTCTCGTCCACAAATCTTCTTGCCTCTGCCGGATCGGTGTACATTGCGTCCTTTTCGTCTACGCTGATGTTATCTTCCACACCGCCCAGACGGCCAAGCTCTGCCTCTACCGAAACGCCGCAAGCGTGTGCAACATCGATCACGCGGCGGGTTACTTCAATATTGCCCTCCAGCGGCAGGTGCGATCCGTCGATCATGACCGAGGACCAGCCGTTGCGTACGCACTTTACAGCCGTTTCAAAGCTGCCGCCGTGATCTAAGTGGAAAGCCACCGGAACGCTAACGCTCTCTGCTGCGTAACGAACCAATTTTGAAAGATATTCAATCCCCGCATAGGACAGAGCGCCCTCGGTGGTCTGTACAAACACCGGCGCTTTTTCTTCCTCTGCGGCTGCAACAACGGCCTGGAGCATTTCCATGTTTACGACATTAAATGCGCCGACTGCATAACCGTTTTTGTGTGCATGATCCAAAATTTCTTTTCCTGTTACTAACATTTTGCATTACCTCCATAGTATATATAAATTTCATTTTTTGCATTTATCCATCCATGAAACATCATGGCTGCATCTGAAGATTTTTAACATGAATGTGTACCCAGCGCACCGTAATCGCCGTGTATTCTTCAATCTTTTGCTTGACGCGCTCCGCGATCTGTTCTCCCTGCTGGGACACGCGGCACGGAAAATACATCGAAACCTCAATATCCAGCATCAGTCTGCCGCCGGGCGTCATGGCGTTTTTGATCTTCAGAATTTTATGCACCTTGGGAAACCGCATCATCTCATAGGTGCAGATATCGGCGATAGCCTTGGGCGAAATCTTATATTCCCCAAGATAGCTATATGCCGGGCGCATCACGGTTTTTTCCTCCACAATCGTCTGATCCTTTTTTTTAAACAGTTGGTTCATCGGGTCAATAAAGTAGCCGGAAAACTGGCGCTTTAGCTCAAAAGTCGGCACCGGGATCACATGTTTGCCCTGCTTGTTTCGCATTTCTTCCGCGATGCGGCGCTCCTCCTGCGTGGTGACCTCCTCAATGGGAATCATCCGGCTGATTTCACCAACCTCCAGCGCGCTTGCGATTTTGCGCACCATCTTCTCACTGGTGCCGATAATCAAAAGGGATTCCACATGGTGGCTGCGGATTGCATCGCGCACCTCACGCACATGCTCCGGATCCTGAAACACGGCGCGGCGCACGGATGCCACCTTAGTCGGCTCCCGTTTGGCGGAGCGCCCTGCAATGATGCGATTATCGGAAATCAGCAATCCGTCATCAATGATATAGTCAATCTGATTTTCCTTTGCGACCCACATACTGTGGTGGCTCTTTCCGGTTCCGGATTTTCCCACCAGCGCATATACCCTCATGATTTATCCCTCACTGTTTTTCTGATCGTTCTCCAGCAATTTATAGGAAAGCCGCATCAGACTGTCGCTCAAATGGACATTTTCCACCGCGATATCCTCGCCGGCTGCTGAAAGCTCGGTATAAGAAAAGTTTAAAAACGCACGGATTCCGCAATCAATCAGCTCCTGTGCGACATTGTGCATCGCCTGCTTGGGAACCGCCAAAATCGCCATTGCCGGATGATGCTCCTTAATAAATGCGCGGATGTTGGCATAATCCATGATGGTGTGTTTGGTCAACGTGGTGCCGATTTTTTTCGGATCGATATCGAAGATGCCGATCAGCCGAAACCCTCTTGACTCAAATTTTGTATTGATTGCAAAGGTGCGTCCCATATTCCCCGCACCGACCAAAACCGCAGTATAGCCGCGATCCAGTCCTAAAATCTTTGCAATCTCGCTCTGCAAAAGCTTTACATTGTAGCCGTAGCCCTGCTGACCGAAACCGCCGAAGCAATTTAAATCCTGCCGAATCTGCGATGCCGTCACGTGCATCTTTTCACTCAGTTCTTTCGATGAAATCCTCTCCACGCCGGCGGCCAGCAAATCCGTTAAATAGCGGTAATACCGCGGCAATCGGTTTACCACCGACGCAGAAACCTTTTTCTCCATGTTACCTATTCGCTCCAATCGCCAAAAATCCCTGTTAAAATTATAACACAAGCCAAAACGTTTGTACAGGGATTTTTTGAAAAAATTTTACGATTTCCCGGCGGTATCCGCGGTGATTTTAAGTGGTTTCGCCGCAAGATCCTGCGTTTTTATGCTTTTGCCAAACCAGGTCTATCTTTTTACCAGTGCACGGGCAGCCTGCAAATCGGCGCACTCCCCGGCCGCAATCATCTGCGAAATCAGATTTCCGGTCGCCGTTGCCTCCACCGGCCCGGCCGTCACTTCCTTGCCGCAATACTGCGCCGTCAGCGTATTCAAATAGGTATCCCGGCAGCCGCCGCCGATAATATGAATCGCCAAAATCTCCTTGCCGGTGATCTTTTCGATCTCCTGCACCGCGTCACGGTAAGACATGGCAAGCGAATGATAAACCGTGTTGAGTACGGCGTCCAGCGGCATATCCGGTTTCTTCACATAATCCCGAATCGCCTGAATCATATTTTCCGGCGCCACAAACGCCGGGGCGTTGACGTCAATTTTCTCATGCTCCGGGCAGGCCATGGCAAGCTTCATCATCTCGTCATAGGTCTTTGATTTGTCAATGTTTTTACGAATATTTTGAAAAAGCCACATTCCCATATAGTTTTTCAAAAAACGGAACCGATATTCAATGCCGCCCTCATTGGCAAAATTGGCGTCCGCAGCCGACTGCGTTAAAATCGGCGTTTTCGTTTCCATACCGATCAGACTCCAGGTTCCGGAAGAGATATAAAGATCATTTTCACCCATGTTACAAGCCGCCACCGCACTGGCCGTATCGTGGCTGGGGCAAAAGACAACCTCTGCGTCAAAGCCTGCAAATTCCTTCATGGCATCACTAAAATGCCCGATCGAATCACCCGGCGTTTTCAGCGGCGGAAACAGCCGCTCCGGGTAGCCGAGACGCCCGATCAATTCCATATCCCAATCCTTGGTCTGCGCATTTACCAGCGCCCCCGTCGTTGCGTCCGTATATTCATTGGCCGCCACGCCCGTCAGGCAGTAGGAAAGGTAGGCCGGCATCATCATAAAGTAGTGTGCCTTTTCAAGTTTTCCGCTTTTTTGATCACAGTATAGCTGGTAAATGGTGTTAAAATTCTGTTTTTGAACGCCGGTACGCTGATACAGCTCCTCTGCCGAGATAATTTCTTCCACTGCCGCAACCGCAGAGGCGGTACGGCCATCCCGATAAGAAATGCAAGGCATCAGCACCTCTTTGTTTTCATCCAAAAGAACATAATCCACGCCCCAGGTATCAATGGCGATTGTTTTCGGATACTTTTGGATTTCATGACACTTTCGGATTCCGTTCTTTACTTCTCCGACCAGATGGTCGATATCCCAAACCAGAACCCCGCCCTTTTTTTCAATATAATTTTCAAAACGGTAAATTTCTTCATAGCATATCGTTTCGTTCTCAATCCAGCCCAGCATGTGTCGGCCGCTGGACGCGCCAATGTCAATTGCCAAATAATAATTCATCTTTATTACCTTCCTTTATCCTGTGCTATCATTTACGGCACTACCACCAATCATACCATATGGATCCAAAATTGGCAATCATTTTTTCGCGATATTCTTGTCTTATTTTGCAAAGCGAAAATAAAAAATCAAAAAAATGCGAAAAAACACTTGACAAACCAAGAAACAGCGAGTATACTATATAAGTCGGCGATGATGCTGACAGCCACTCTCGTGGCCTAACATGCGAGCATGCTGGAATCGGCAGACAGGCACGTTTGAGGGGCGTGTGCTTATGGCGTGTGGGTTCAAGTCCCACTGCTCGCACCATTTATATTGCCTGATTGTGTAAGGGTAGCACAAATGACTCTGACTCATTTTGTTCGGGTTCGAATCCTGATCAGGCAGCCAAACGTCGGAATGGACTTCGCTCCATTCTGATTTTTTTTGCAGAAAAAAGGCCGGCAGTTTGGAAAATTCCTCTGCCGGCCCGTAAAATTTTTCTTTCATCTACATTGTATCAATACTCCGTAAAAGCATCCATTGCCGCATTTATGCTCTCCGTGTTTCCATCAAGGTACTGCGCCATGATATAGACCAGCCTGTCGTCCTGAATTCTGACATAAATGTCGGTTTGCACCGTTCCTGCCGTATTGCTGATATTAAAAACCATAACATCATATGTTTCACCGCAAAAATCAACGGGCCCTCTGTCCTCTTGAAATTCCATTCCCATCCCGTTCCAATTTGTTTTGATTGCCTCTTTATATTGTTCCAGCGATGCGTTTTTCACAGGAAGTTTTTCTACAAGCAAATGCAGATTAGAATCATCGCTCAGGTTAAGCGCACTCATTTCGACCGTTTCCGCAGCTGCCGCACCGAACGACTCTGTAAGCTCGCTTTCGCTCCTCATCACCCATCCCGATGGCACAGTGAACCTAAGGTCTAAATATTCGCTTTCATACCCGTTTTCTGTTACAATTCCTTTGGAATACGTCTTCTTTTCCGCAGATTTTCCGGCGGCAGAATCCGCCGCCGTGTCTGCGGCATCTTCGTACGCTCTTGGGATTACTGCATTTTTTGCTTCAAAAGCGCTCACGCCAAGCGCAACGGCTACCGTTAAAATACCTGCAATACCTGCCGTGATTGCCCATTTTGCAAAGCCCTCTCCTTTTTCATTCTCGGAGAGCGCCCGTTTTAGCCCTATGATCCCCAATATCAGAGAAACGATCGGAAACACCACATAAATCGGCAGCATATAGAAGATAATGCTTAAAATCGCGAAAACAAGTGCCACAGTGCATAGTGCGTTTCTTTTTGTCGGAGGCTGATTCGTACCCGATAGCACAAAATAGTCTTCATCCTCCGATGACACCTCCTGCGAAACAGGTTTTTTTAAGCGAATCAGCAATATGATACCGCCCACAAACATCATAAATTCAAGCAAAACCGTCAAAAACCTGCTGCTCCCCATAAGCGGTGCAGCAATCAATCCGTCCTGTCTCTGCAAAATTCTTTCTGTCAGGCCGCCGATCCCGGCCAGACACGATACTACGATTAAAATAATTCCCCATACTTTTTTCGATCTTTCTTTCATATGTCCTCTCTCCTTTTTATTGACTTACGGTTTCTAATCTTGATGAGAAAAACTCATCCTGTTCGGCAATCTTTTTGAAATCCGGAGTATATTTTTCAAAATTGGGGCCGTCCACAATGACCGAAAGGCTGACAGCAAGATCACTCATGCTTAATTTGTTTGCGACAACTCTGCACCTGTCATCGGGGTGCTTGGCACGTTCGTTTGCAAACTGGAAGTAGATCAAAGAATAAGAACCGTCGTCAAAATCACATTCTGTATAGATCTTTTTTACTGCGTCCATAAATTTTTCAGGCATGTCATCGTTGACTTCCACATCAATCTTGATGACCAGGCAATTTCTTGCGGCTAATGATTTTCTCACTTTGTACCCAAGTTTTTCAATGGTTCTTATCGTTTGTCTGTCGTAATCATTTAAGCTGTCAAACAGCCAATCAATTTTTTCGTCCTCGATTTCTTTCTCTCCGTCATAATACAAAACATCTATACTTCCCCTTAGCACATTACTCTCGCCTATCCGGATTTCCTCATTGATTTCTTGTATCAAATCAAACATATAGGATGTTTCCGCGGTGCAATAACCATGTTCAAAACACAGGAATTTCGAAAATTCAATGGTTCCATCCTCGGTCATTGCACTCAAATCCGCCTGTGCAATGGTTACATCGTTCACAAGCAGATACAAAATTCCCGACTCCTGCTGCGGTGCGTCTTCTTCATTATTTTCTTCCGCCGTTTTATGATCGGACTCACTAAAATATGTATCGATCTCCTGTACTTTTTCGTCCGTCAGCGTAAGACTCGACTTGTTATACTCTTCTGCAATCTTGTTTTTGTCGCCGTCCATTTGAACCACAATTTTATCGGTTCCGTCAATGGTTAATGTTTTAACTGCCGTATCCAGCTTTTTATACTGAGTATAAACAGCAATATTTTTTTCCTGCATAAGCATTTTGCAACTGTTTGCAATCAATCCCGATGGCGGAATTTTTACAAGAACTGTTTTATAGTCAATCCCGGTATACCCAACCATATAAGGACTTTTCAAAGTGTCCAGCCGTTTTTTCACTAATGAAACATACCCTTTTATATCACTTTGCGTATAAGAATCCACATTATAATCATCGGGTGTAAACTGCATGACAACATTCTTTCCATCCAGAGCAGCGACCTGATTACTGCCAAATTCAGCAGTATCTTCTTCCCATTTCGGAGCACTTACAACCTTTTCTTCCAACCCGACCGGCAACTCGCTTTTTTCGTTCAAAACATACTGCATCAAGTCTGCAAGTTTAGAACTGTATGCGGCCGGACTCATAATCAGGAAGGTATGATTCCCGCTGTCCGCATCGGGCAAAACGGTTCCGACATTCGTTGCGCCCTCATATTCCTTTTTGTCCATTTGCAATTGCAGTGCCGCCCTGGTACTTCGGTAGGATCCATACGATTTTAATTTATCATCAACAGCGGACAGCATTTGATCGTAATACACCTTAGCACTGTCATTTAATCTTACACTGATTGCATAGAAAGTGTCTGTATCGGAATTCATGAAATCATTATAATCACTTTCTGAAAAATATTTCTCGTATTGGGTCAAATTCTCTTTCGGCAACGTAATGATTTTTATATCTTCAAACGTTTCTTTTCCAAACCCTGATTTCGTATAATTTATGTTAGAGTAGATGCTGATGTCGCCTTTGGTCTTTATCCAATTTAGTATTTGCTTTCTGATCGCCGGATCCTGTGTCAATGTTTCATCATCCAGCGACAAAACCATTTTTTGGTCTTCTATTTGAATACTTGCTTTATCCTTTAGCACTCCCAGTCGCGCTTTTATGCTTTTTTCAATATTTTTTAAATCCGTGTCGCTATTGCTTGACGCAAGATACAATTCTACTTTTGTTCCATCTGCGCCGCTCAAACCAAGTTTTCCGTAGATTGACACTCCGACAACCAGCAGCAGCACCAGTGCAATGGCCGGCACGATAATCTTCCACGTTTTAAAAAGGAACCCCTTGATCCGCTCAGACAGAGCCGGCGTTTTCTTTGCAGCATCGTCTGCCCTCTTGCCTTTTTGTTGTTTACGCGATGCCGTATGTTTCTCTGACCGGCCAAGCGGACGCTTTTGCAGTTCTTCAATCAGGCATTTTTGAACCGGCCCGATTACATTCTTTTCATCGCCTTCACCCATATGAAACGCCATACTTTTTACCATCACAAGCAAACTGTCTGTATCCGCACTTTGGGCTTTTGCTTTTAAATCATCCATATTCAGCAAACCGAGCATTGCCGACAGGGGAATTTTTTCACTGTATAAAGGAACGAGCTTTTCCATCGCTTTTGCGACTTCCGCTTTCCCTTTTGACGATTTAAAATCTTTCGGCTCATGCGCAAACGCCGCCTTTACGACCTCCTGTTCGGTATTCAATACCGCGCTGCCGTCCTCTTTTTGATCCATAAAAATACTGACGGTATGGTGTTCTTCATCCATTGTCTCTTCGCTTTCCGTCCCCAAAAATACACTTACCGTTTCGTTCGCATTACCGGACTCTTCGGCCGATGTACGGGATGCATTGTCCAAAATCTCTGCGCCATTTCCGATTACCGGCGGTTCGTGAACCATTTCTTCTTTATTTGCGCCCGCGGACTGTTCGTCTCCTTTTGCGGACAAAATGGCTTCCAGCTGCTTTCGCATCTCTGACGGGCTTTGATACCGCTCGGCAGGGTCGTAGCTGCACGCCTTTAACACAACCGCCGCCAATGCATCATCGGCATTCTTCGGCTTTACCATCTTTGCGCCGCGCATTCTTAACTCCATCGCTTTTTCGCCGTCGCCAAACGTCCGGTTCGTCCGAAACGGTTCCAGATTGTCATTTAGCAGCTTATACATAACAATACCGAGCGAATAGGTATCCACATTTGCGCCGTAGGCTTCACCCTTAAAAATTTCCGGCGCCATATAGGTATACGTCCCCTTTTTAGACAGGCCGCTGGAAGTTTTTTCAAGTGTACGGGCAACGCCGAAATCACCAAGCTTAAAATCGCCGTTATCGGAAACAAAGATATTACTTGGCTTGATATCCCGATGTATAATATTATATTTTTGGCAAACTTCAAGCGCCTTGCACATATCAATGCCCAGTTTTACCACGGTATTTTTGTCCGATGCATGATCTGCCAAATATTTACCAAGCGGCGTCAAAAGCTCCATACGTATAAGAATATCCCAGCCCACACCGTTGTCATGTTTTTTGATATCATGATCTTCATAGCTTACAATATTGCTGTTCCCCTTAAGCTGTGACATCAGCTTAAACTCTTTTACGAATTCCTCTACAAATCCGTAAAAATAGGATGTTATGCTCTTGTCATCCAGATCATAATTTTCCTCTTTGTAGCTGCGGACTTCACTTTGCGAATTTGGTATGGAAATAATTTTCAGCGCCGATTTCATCTCCGGGAAATCCTTGCGTTGAATTTCCAAAACCGTACCAAAAGAACCGCTTCCGAGTTCCTTTGTGATATACCATTTTCCGTCTATCGGTTCATATTTTTTGTAATCATTGATATCCAATTTTCTCTCTCCCTGTCTTTTTAAAATTGATATAATCCACTGCGGTCTTTACTTGCCGCATCAACATTTTCGGCTTTGTTTTTAATTCGGCATCTGTTTTATAGCAGAAACAGCAGCACCCGCAAAATCGGGGTGCTGCCATTTTGATCAGCCAAAGTTTGTCATGGTTGACTTTAAGGACTGATCTGTGTTTTCAAGCTGCGTAGCCGCTGTATCCATCAACTTTGCGTACCCCTCAAGCATTTCGGAAAAGTTGGTAAAGGTTGATTGCATACTTTCAAACTTTGCCAAAAATGCGTCCTGCGCCTCACCTTTCCAGGTCTCATTAAGACCATTTACCAAGGTTTTCAGTTTTGCGATGACGTCATCGCAAAACTGAAAACCTTGGTA
>URTH01000059.1 GCA_900550775.1 uncultured Eubacteriales bacterium
CGAAAAAAAGGCCGGATCATCGCAGTGGGAATTTTGTTTCTTCTGCTGGCCGTCGGTGCGGCCGTTGTGGCGACGCAGTGGAACAACATCGAGGCACTCCGTTATGCGAAAAAGTATACACCGCAGCAGCGGCAGGCGCTACTGGAAGAGAATCAGGAAGAAATACAGCGGATTCTGGAAAAGTTCCCGGAGGTTCATGTTTCCCCCTTGAATGAGGAGCAGGAGCAGCAGCTGAGAAACGGTGAACTTTCCGAAGAAGAGGCACTGCTGCTGATCCAGGGTGAAACGCCGGAGAGCCGGGAATCGTCCGGGCAAGCTGCGGCGCCGGAGGACGAGAACGCGGATGCGCAGGCGCAGACGGCGGAACTTGCCGCAGAGAATGCGGATTCTTCCGAAAAAAGCGGCGAGCAGCAGCTGCAGGAGTTATTTGCAAAGGTCTATCTGCTCCGTTCCGGGTTTTCCGGGCGGCTGGATGACTTAATCGATGGGGCAAAACAGGAGTACACCGCAAAAAACGGCAATGTCGATAAAGCGGCATTTGTGAAGGAATATTTGGGAAAGGGTTCTGCTTTGGAATCCGCCTGTGATGCCGAGATGGAAACGCTTTTGGGACAGATATCGGAGATCCTGAAGGAAACCGGCGGCGATACCGCCACGGTGGAGGAAATCAGAAATGCCTATCAAAATGAAAAAAGCATTCAAAAGGCGGTTCTGATGGATCAGTATCAATAATCTTTCAAATGATTGAGCAGGGGATGAGAGCACTTGCAAAAAACCAAGACGCAAAGATACATACTTTGGATTTTACTTTTTCTGGCGGCCGGTTTGGTTTTTTGGTTTTCCTCCCAGAATGCGGAAAGTTCGTCAAAGCTGAGTTGGGACGTTGTGGAACAGGTCGCGGAACACGCGCCGATGCACCAAAATGTCCCGGACAGCATCGAAACGGCGAAAAAAAGCGCCGCATGGGACGCGGTTCATTGGTTTGTGCGCAAGATGGCGCATTTTACCCTGTACTTTATCATCGGTTTTTTGCTGATGTGTCTGATGCGTTCCTATCAAAAGTGCGATAAAAAACATGTGCTGATTGCACTGCTGATCGGCGCGGTTTATGCCTTAAGCGATGAATTTCATCAGTATTTTGTGCCGGGGCGTGACGCAAAGCTGCTTGATGTTTTGATTGACACCACAGGGGTTTTTGCAGGAATCGCACTTTCTTTTGTAGCAGCTTGGCTGCACGGAAGATTGAAGAGAAAATAATTTAGTTTTTATATACACAACAATAGCTAGGAGGCGTTTGTTATGAAAAAATTAACAGCAGTAATATTGACCGTGGCAATGGTTATTTCTTGCTTTGCAATGACCGTTGCCGCAGCAGGCACTGTGAATGTACCGTCAGATTTGCAGGTTGGCGTGCAGGGCGAGGGCTTTGCGGACAACATCATGATCTCTGCCGGAACGGCAGTAAACCTGCAGGCTACTATCGACATGGCACCGGTACGGGCAGAATTTGAGAAGCAGTATCAGGATATGGCAGATACGCTCACCGATCCGGCAATGCTGGCAAAGTTCCTCAGCTGCAAAATGACCGGCAGCTGGACATGGACTTTGATTTGCCCGGAGGCAACCGTACTGCCGGATGCAGTGCTGACCGGAGCCGACTTGGCAGGCTTTAATGATAACGCAAAGCTGATCTTTAAGGAAAAGTCCAGAACGCTGAATCGTGAAAACGGCAATATTGTTTTCACAATTGAGACGGAGATTGCCGGCCTTGCAGACAGCGAAGGAAACCGTCCCGGTTTCTGCACCGTTGGGGATATGAAGGATCATCTTAATACATGGCTCGCTGATATGCAGTTTAACATTTCGGGCATTAAGGTATCCGCGACCGAGGGAACTACGTTCTTAGGTTCTATGACCGGTAATACCGATATTAAAGCAAATGTCCTGAGTGAATCCTTTGCATTTATTTCCGTTCCGAAGAATACGCAAAAGGGCGCAATCCGTGCTAATGTGACGATCCAGACCTCCGGTGACGAAGATACCGGTTACAGAGGCGGTTCCGCATCCGGCGGCAAGAATCTGCCGACTACTTCGAAGAATCTTGATGAGGAGAACGGTTCTTCGCAGAATCAGGGCACTGCAAGCAGCGATGTAAGCGGCCTTGACAGCAAGAACCATATGGCATACGTAGAGGGTGACAGCGACGGACTGGTTCGTCCGAATGACAGCATCAGCCGTGCTGAGGTTGCGACCATGCTTTACCGTCTGTTAGACGCAAGCCGCCGTGACGAAATCTTCACCGATACTTACCGTTTTGCAGATCTGTCCAAGGATCTTTGGTACAACAAGGCTGTTGCATCGATGGCACAGGGCGGATATGTAACCGGTTATGAGGACGGCAACTTCTACGGTGATAATGCAATTACCAGAGCAGAAATGGTTGCAATGGTGACCCGTTTCGCTGCTGCCAAGACCGGCGCAGTGAACTTTGCCGATGTAGACGGCAGTTACTGGGCACATGATGCAATCGCAACCGCAGTTGCAAACAACTGGGTATCCGGTTACCCGGATAGCACTTTCCGCCCGGATCAGTACATTACCCGTGCAGAGTCGATGGCAATCATCAACCGTGTGTTGGGTCGCGGCGTTTCGGAAGAAGGCCTGCGTGAAAATACTTACAAGAACTGGGCTGACAACGCAGATCCGAATGAATGGTACTATTATGAAATCATAGAGGCAGGAAACAGCCACAACTACACCGGCGCTAGACCGAGTGAGGTTTGGGGCGGCATGGCTGCAATTCCTTACTATGATATCGAGCATTACGAAAGACCGTAATACAGAGCCTATGGGGCACCCGTCACGCGATGTGACGGGTGCTTTTTTGTGCCTGCGATTCGCGCTTTTCTGCACGAAACCGCCGCGCGGCATGAAGTGGAATCCGTAAAAATGTCCTTTATTCTGGAAATTTGTTTTTGTCTCTTGTATTCATGAAATGCCTATGCTATAACTAAAGCAAGATATCCCCTGCCTTAGCAGGCGGCGGGTTCCGCTTGGTTTTTCAGCGGCGGCACAAGCCGCTGAAACAACGCATCACGGGGGTGACCCCTTGCTGAACGAAAATTGTAATACGCAATCAATTCCACGGGAAAGAGGGCTGAGAACATGGAAGAGAAAAAAAGAGACATTTATTATTTTGCCGGAACGCACTGGGATCGGGAATGGTACCAGACCTTTCAGCAGTTTCGGTACCGTCTGGTCGACATGCTGGACGAACTGGTAGAAACCATGGAAAACGATCCGTCGCTCGGTGTATTTCACTTAGACGGACAGACGATTGTCATGGAGGATTATGCGGAGATTAACCCGGAGGGGGCTGAGCGGCTGAAAAAGCTGGTTGCGCAGGGACGGGTTAAAATCGGGCCGTGGTACGTGATGCCGGACGAATTTTTGGTGTCCGGCGAAAGTCTGATCCGGAATCTGATGATCGGCCATCGATTATCCAAAAAATGGGGCGCGGAAGAGGCCTGGAAGTTCGGTTATATTTGTGACATTTTCGGGCATATTGCGCAGACGCCGCAGATCATGGTCGGGTTTGGGATTCCGTATTCGCTGTTCTGCCGCGGCTTTGGCGGAAAGACCGAACCGTATTTTATCTGGCAGTCCCCGGACGGGAGCGAGTGCATCAACTTCCGCTTGGGCGATAAAAATGGGTACGGTGAATTTTGCCTTCAGGTGCTCTCTAAGGTGCGTTATTTTATCGATGACACCGACGAGAATATCAAAAAGCGCATGGACGAATATATGAAATATCTCATCACACTGACAAAGTACCCGGTTCACGTTGTGATGGATGCCTTAGACCATATGCCGCTGCATAAGGACACCAACAAGTATTTAAAGTGGATCGAGGCGGCGATCCCGGATGCCAATGTGCATCAGGTGGATCTGCGTGAAGCAGGAAAAAAACTGGAGCAGTACCGCGATCAGATGCAGGTCGTTAAGGGCGAGATGAATTTAACCAACAAGGACGCATTCGGCCATCTGATTACCAATACCCTGTCGAGCTATTATCCCATTAAGCAGAGCAATGACCGCTGCCAGAACCGCCTGGAAAAGGTGATTGAGCCGCTTTTGGTATATAGCAAGATGGCAGGGCATACGCTGAACCGCCGCTACGCGGATCTGGCCTATCGCTATCTGATCCAAAACCATCCGCATGATTCGATTTGCGGCTGCTCGATTGACCAGGTACATAAGGATATGATCTATCGTTTTGACCAGGTATCGGAGCTTTGTGACGTACTGCAAAACGCATATCTTTGGAAGGATCAGCGCCCGTATCTGGAGCCGGAAAAGGACGAGCAAACGGATTGTATACTCACACTTTATAATCCGCTGCCGATGCAAAGAGACGAGGTCGTGGAGGCCGCGGTGGAGCTGCGTACGGATTATCCGTATCACTATGCAGAACCGTTTGGATATGAGATGATCAACAGCTTCCGCCTGCTGGACGAAAACGGCACGGAAATCCCCTATCAAATCGTGAAAATCCGCAAGAATCAGATTGTGCCGATCGTGGATCAGCATAACCGCGGCGTCGATGTGTATACGATTGCGTTTCGCGCAAAGCTGCCGGCCGGCGGCAAAGCGGAATATCGGATTGTCCCCAGCGAAAAGCCGGTACGCTATTTAAGGCATATGACCTCCGGACAGGACTTTATGGAAAACGAGTATGTTAAAATCCGGATTGCGCCAAACGGCAGCGTGACTTTAGAGGATAAAAAGACCGGAAAGACGTATGAAAATCAGTTGAATCTTGCCGATGATATCGAGATCGGCGACGGCTGGTTCCACGCCCCGGCGGTGGAGAACCGCATTTGTTATTCTTACGGCACGGATGCGCAGATTGAAAAAGTGCAGGACGGCGTGTGCCGCTGCGTATTTCGGATCACCAAGGAATGGAAGCTTCCTGCCGCCGCGTCGTTTTTGGAATCCACCGCAAACGATACATTCAGCAAGCAGCGCAGCGAAGAAACGGTGGTTTGCCGCGCCGTCTTTGAAGTGGGGCTGTCGCAGAACGCGCGGCATGCGGATGTTACGCTGCGGTTTGATAACCGTGCCAAGGATCATCGGCTGCGCCTTATGATGCCGACAAAAACGGAGGGGGACACCTATTTTGCCGGTCAGGCGTTCTATTGCTGCGAGCGCAAGACGGGAATCAATTATGATTCCGGCGACTGGATCGAACCGTCCGTTTATGAAAAGGCGATGAACGGAATCGTAGGAAAACGGAACGCAGACGGCACCGGCCTTGCACTGGTTGCGGCGGAGGGACTGCACGAGTGCGCCGGCTATGACGACGCGGACGGAACGGTTGCGGTTACGCTGCTTCGGGCGTTTCGCCATACGGTCAATACCAACGGGCAGACGCGCGGCCAGCTGCAAGGCGAGCACCGGTATCACTTTTATTTGATGCCGCTCTCTGCTGCGGTGACGTATGCCGATCTTTTGCAGCTGCAAAATACCATGGCGGCCGACATCTTAATGGGCTGTCGCGAAGTCTTGCCAAAGACGGAGACCCGGAAAGCCGTATCGATGATTGCGGTTACCGGCAAGAGCGTGGTAACCAGTGTTATCAAATGTGCAGAGAATCAAAAGGATGCCGTTGTGGTGCGTGTATGGAATGCGTCCGATGCGGAAACCACGGCAAAGATTGCCTTTGCAAAGGAAATAAAAGACGCAAAGCGCGTAAATCTGAATGAAGAAACCCAAGAGGGCGCGCTGCACCGGGACGGAAATGCTGTGACGCTGCCGCTGACCCCGTGGAAGATTGCAAGCGTGATGGTGAAGCTGTAAACGAAAAAAGGGTCTCCGCGCGGAGACCCTTTTAGCGTGTCGATAAACTCTATTTTGCGAAAAATTTCATTTTGATTTGATCGCCGTCCCCTGTTCCGCCATGCCTACCACGGCGGCGCGGCAATGAAATTTTTCGCCGATTTCACGCCGTTTTCGGCAAGATATTGCGACATTGCCGCTGCGGCTTGGAAAGCGGAATATGGGCTTTGGGCAATTGATTCAAAGCAATATCTTGCTGAAAACCGACTTTTTCGGCAGTCTGAGGGTCTCCGCGCGGAGACCCTTTTATTATGACGATTGCTTGGTGTTGTTAAGATATCGGCTGACTTCTCGGATATACATCTCGCCGATCTCACCCAATATTTTCTGCCGCTTGGTGATATAGCCGATTTCCATGGTGCTGTTGGGGTTTTCCGCATCGGCCTGAAAGGGAATCGCCACATATTCGCTGCCGTTTAGCTCTTCACAAATAATGCCGCAGCACAGGGTGTAGCCGTTTAACCCGATCATCAGATTCAGCATGGTGGCGCGGTCGGTGGCCTTGATGGTGCGTGCGTAGTCGTTGGTGCTGAGAATCTCCTCCGCAAAGTAAAAGGAGCCGTTATCGCCCTGCTCAAAGGAGAGACAGGGGTAATCCATCAGCTGCGCAAAGGTGATGGAACGCTGCTTTGCCAAGGGATGTCCGCGCCAAAGATAGACATAGGCGCTGCAGGTAATCAGCGGATGAAAGGAAAGGTCGTTGTCGCGCAGAATTTTGCCCAGGACGTTGCGGTTAAAGTCGTTTAGGTATAAAATGCCGATGTCGCTTTTAAACTGGCTGACGTCCTGAATAATGTTGTAGGTTCTCGTCTCGCGGATGGCAAAATCATAGTTTAAGGTGTCAAAATGCTTTACCGTTTCGACAAAGGCCTTGACGGCAAAGGAGTAGTGCTGGGTCGATACCCCGAATTTTCGCTTGATCTGCACGGATTTTCCGTACTTGTCCAGCAACAGCTCATACTGCTGGTAAAGCTGACGGGCATAAACCAAAAATTCCTCGCCCTCTTTGGTCTGTACCATACCGCGGCTGGTGCGCTGAAAAATGCGGATCCCGATTTCCTGTTCCAGCTCTTTCATGGCGCTGGTTAAAGTCGGCTGCGAAACAAACAGGGCTTCGGCGGCCTTGTTCATCGACCCGGTTTCTAAAATGGCAAGCGCATAGGCGATTTGCTGCAGTGTCATAGGCTCCTCCGATCTGTCATTTTGACTGACGCGGTTTTGTTTTATTTTATCATAATTTTAAAAATTTTGCAACCGGCATGAAGGACGAAGCTTTAGCGTTTTTCCGGGGTTGTTCCATCGCCTGTTTTCGGCAGTATAACCAGGGATTGCCCATAAAAGAAGGAAAAAACACTTGCTATTTTCCTTCAATAATAGTATAATACAGAAATTGAGATGATTTGTCCGGTTTTGCGGATTTTCATCGATGGAAAATGACAAAGAAAGCAGGTTATATGCCCTATGATAAAAAACAGATATACACTGCCTTTGGTGCCGCTGCGGGGACTTACGGTGTTTCCCGGCATGATACTGCATTTTGACGTAGGCCGTCCGAAGTCGATTGCCGCAGTCAAGCAGGCAATGGAGCAGGATAAACTGATCTTTCTGTGTTATCAAAACGATATTACGGTGGACGAGCCGGCCGGTGAGGATCTGGCGGCCATCGGCACCATTGCCGAAATCAAACAGATTTTAAATCTTCCGGACGGAAACCTCCGTATTTTGGTGGAGGGGCTTCGGCGCGGTCACATCCTTTTGTATCATGACCGGCCGACCCTTGCGGAAGTTACCGTTTTGCGTGCAGAAGATATCGTGTCGGAGGAGGATTTGCAGACCCAGGTGCTGATGCGGCGGCTGTTCCATTTGGTGGAGCATTTTCTGGAGCTGTATGACCGTCTCTCTCCCGATACGGTGACCTCGCTGCTCTCAATTGACGATCCGGGGGAGCTTTGCGATGTTGTGGCCGCAAATCTTCCCCTTCGGCCGCAGCGAAAGCAGGAGGTTCTCGATGAACTTCATGTGGATCGCCGGCTGGAAAAACTGATTCACGTTCTCTCTGACGAGACAGAGATTTTGGAGATTGAGCATGAGGTCATGGAAAAAGTCCAGGACAACATGGATCAGCACCAGCGCGACTACGTCCTTCGGGAAAAGCTAAAGGTCATCCAAGAGGAGCTGGGCGACGCCGACAGTGCCGAGGCGGATATCCAAAAATACCGCAAACAGATGGAGGGACGCCGTTTTCCTAAGGAAGTGTGCGATAAGCTGGAAGAAGAATTTGCACGGCTTTTAAAGGGACATCCCTACTCGCAGGAGTACGGCGTGATTCAGAATTATATCGAGACGGTGCTCTCCCTGCCCTGGGACGAAAGCACGGAGGATTGCCTGGATATCGCCCGTGCCAAAAAGATTTTGGATCGGGATCACTACGGACTTGATAAGGTAAAAGAGCGCATTTTGGAATATATCGCCGTGCGCAAGCTGTCGGGAAAGCCCAAGAGCAATATTTTGTGTCTTGTCGGGCCGCCGGGAACCGGTAAAACCTCGATCGCGCGGTCGCTTGCCGATGCACTGGGACGAAAATACGTTCGCATCAGCCTGGGCGGCGTGCAGAATGAGGCGGAAATCCGCGGCCACCGCAAAACGTATGTCGGCGCTATGCCCGGCCGCGTCATTGACGCCTTAAAGCGTGCCGGCAGCACCAATCCGCTGATGCTGTTTGACGAGATTGACAAGATGGCGCGCGACTTTCACGGGGATCCTGCCTCGGCCATGCTGGAGGTTTTTGACCCGGAACAAAACAAGAATTTCAGAGACCATTTTATCGAATTGCCGTTTGATTTGTCCGATGTATTGTTTATTGCGACCGCAAATTCGCTCGATACGATTGCGCGGCCGCTGCTTGACCGTATGGATATCATTGAAATCAGCGGCTATACGCTGGAAGAAAAGCTGCATATCGCAAGTCACTATCTCTTGCCGAAGCAGCGGCAGCTTCACGCGCTGAAGGCGTCGCAGCTCAAATGCAGCACGGCCGCGCTTAGCGCGATCATTGAGGGCTATACCAGAGAGTCCGGCGTGCGTTCCTTAGAGCGGCGGATCGCCGCGATCTGCCGCAAGGCCGCGATGCGCTTTGCGGAGGCGGACGCGCCGGGCAGCGTTTCGGTTACGGCAAAAAACCTGAACACGTTTTTGGGAAAACAGATTTACCATTATGAAAAGACGGCGGATCAGAACGAAATCGGCATCGTGACGGGACTTGCCTGGACGGAGAGCGGTGGCGATACGCTTTGTATCGAGGTCGGCACCATGCCCGGCAGCGGAAAGCTGGAACTGACCGGGAATTTGGGCGATGTTATGCAGGAATCCGCCAAGGCGGCGTTTAGCTATGTGCGGTCCTCCGCCAAGCGGTTTGGCATCGCGCCGGACTTTTATAAAAAGACGGATATTCATATCCACGTCCCGG
>URTH01000060.1 GCA_900550775.1 uncultured Eubacteriales bacterium
AAAAATTTTTCTCGGTCAAAGTGCCGATCATATCACAAATCCCGATGTTGTGTGCTACACTGCTGCGATCGCGGCAACCAACCCGGAACTCCAAAAGGCGCGTACTCTCGGTGTGCCGGTGATCGAGCGTGCCGAACTGCTCGGCGCACTGATGACGCTGTATGAGCATCCCATCGCCATTGCCGGAACCCATGGGAAAACCACCACCACGTCCATGATGTCGCTGGTTCTTCTTGCGGCAAACACCGACCCGACCGTATTGGTCGGCGGAGAACTGCCGCAAATCGGCGGCAACTTCCGTCTCGGCAAGCGGGATTACCTCGCTTTTGAAGCCTGCGAATACGTCGAGAGTTTTCTGCACTTTCATCCATTTTTGTCTATCATCACAAACGTTGAGGAAGACCACTTGGATTATTTTAGTGATATTAACCACATTATATCATCTTTTCAAAAATTTGCAAGACTTACTTCCCCCTATGGATGCATTATTGTTTGTTCTGACGATAAACACGCAACTCAAGTTGTGCAAAATGTCGATAAAAAAATCATTTTTTACGGAATAAAAGAAAAAAATGCGGACTACACCGCCGCAGAGATTCAGTATGACGCCATGGGCTGCCCCCGTTTTACGGTGCGCCGCCGCGGCGAAGATGTGATTGATATCTGCCTAAAAGTCGCAGGAGAACACAATGTTTTAAACGCCCTGGGCGTGTTCGCCGCCGCTGACTTTTTGGGGATTGCGCCGGAGGCCATCAAAGAGGGGCTGGAGAGCTTTACCGGAACCAAGCGGCGGTTTGAGCATATCGGCAGCTACCGCGGCTGTGATATTGTGGACGATTACGCGCACCACCCGACCGAAATCGAGGCCACATTAAAGACCGCAAAGTCCATGCACTATCAAAATACCTGGGTTGTGTTCCAGCCGCACACTTACAGCCGTACCAAAAGCCTTCTTGCTGACTTTGCGCGTGTTCTGCCGCTGGCGGATCATGTGATGATTGCGGACATTTATCCGGCAAGAGAACGTTATGACGGCACGATTCACGCCTGCGATTTGGCCTTTTTAATTCCCGGCGCGATTTATATGAGCGACATGAACGCGATTGCACGCTATTTAAAAGAGCATGTAAAGGACGGCGATCTGTTGATTACCATGGGCGCCGGCAACGTCAATCAGATTGCGTATCAGATGGCCGCCGCCGACAAAGCATAAAAAAGGAGGGCATCTGCCCTCCTGAGCGTGTCGATAAACCCTATTTTGCGAAAAATTTCATTTTGATTATATCGCCGTCCCCTGCTTAGCCATTGCCGTCTCGGCTCTCGCCTCGGTCAGCGATGGACGACTGCCACCGGCAGTCATCGCCACGGCGGCGCGGTAATGAAATTTTTCGCCGATTTTATGCCGTTTTCGGCAAGATATTGCATCATTGCCGTACGGGCGCGGCGGCGGATTTATGGGCGAAGGGCTATCAATTCAAAGCAATATTTTGCTGAAAACTGACTTTGGGGGCAGTCTGAAAGCCGCGGCAAAATGCCGCGGCTTTTTTCGCTGATCTTCTAACCGTTGATCGAATAGTTGGGCGATTCCTTGGTGATGTTGACATCGTGCGGATGGCTCTCTTTCAGACCGGCGCCGGTAATTCTGACAAAGCGGCCGTTCTTTTTCAGAAGAGGAATCGTCTTGGTTCCGCAATAACCCATGCCGGAACGCAAACCGCCGAGCAGCTGGAAGATGGTATCCGATACCGCACCCTTATAAGGAACACGGCCTTCTACGCCCTCCGGCACCAGCTTTTTCATACCCTCCTGGAAGTAACGGTCCTTGCTGCCGTTGTTCATAGCGCCGATCGAACCCATACCGCGGTATACTTTAAACTGCCGTCCCTGGTAAATCTCAGTCTCGCCGGGGCTTTCTTCACAGCCGGCAAAGATGCTGCCCATCATAATCACGTCTGCACCGGCTGCAATCGCCTTAACCAGATCGCCGGAATACTTGATACCGCCATCGGCAATCACGGGGATGCCGTATTTTGCGGCAACCTCTGCCGCGTCACAAATCGCGGTAATCTGCGGAACGCCGATGCCTGCAACCACACGGGTGGTACAGATCGATCCGGGACCGATACCAACCTTGATCGCATCCGCGCCGGCGCGGATCAAAAATTCTGCCGCTTCTGCGGTTGCGATATTTCCGGCAATCACCTGTAAATCCGGGAACGCCGCCTTTAATTTTCTTAAGCAGTCGGCAATGTTCTTAGAATGACCGTGCGCAGAGTCCAAAACCACCGCGTCAACCTTTGCGTCAACCAGCATCTGCGCTCTCTCTAAAATATCGCCGGTAACGCCCAGTGCCGCACCGACCAGCAGACGGCCGTTTTCATCGCGGGCGGAATTGGGGTACTGGATCGCCTTTTCAATATCTTTAATGGTGATTAACCCTTTTAGGCAGCCGTTCTGATCCACAATCGGCAGCTTTTCGATCTTATTCTGGCGCAAAATCTCTTTTGCGTCCTCTAAGGTAGTGCCGACCGGCGCCGTTACCAGATTCTCCTTGGTCATACATTCTTCAATTTTTTTGGAATAGTCGTTTTCAAACTTCAGATCACGGTTGGTGAGGATTCCCACCAGCCGCTCGTTCTCCGTGATCGGCACGCCGGAGATTTTATATTTGCTCATCAGTTCTTCTGCATCATTTAAGGTGTGGTTGGGGGATAAGGAAAACGGATCGACAATAACGCCGTGCTCGCTGCGCTTTACCTTATCAACCTCGGCGGCCTGCTCTTCCATACTCATATTCTTATGAATAATGCCGATACCGCCCTCTCTCGCAATGGCAATCGCCATATTGGACTCGGTTACCGTATCCATTGCGGCACTCATCAGCGGAATATTCAGCTTAATCTTCTGGGTCAGCTGCGTTGATAAAATCGCCTCTCTTCCCACAAAGTCGGACTCCTGCGGTACCAGAAGCACGTCGTCAAAGGTCAATCCCTCTTTTTGAAATTTGTCGGTATACAAATTTGTCCACATCCTTTCATGATTTTATCCAAACGGTTCGGCGCGCTTGTCCGAACAAAGCCTACAAGAAAACCGCCGTCCAGACGCTGCGGACAGCGGTTGTAATTACCCTTTATTGTAGCACACAAAAAAGGGATTCGTCAACCGTTTTTTAAAAAAAGCGACAGTTTTTGTAAAAATCACGGATTGGCATGGCGCACAGCCTCGATGATTCCGTCACATTGCGAAAATTTGGCGTTCATATTTAAGGTCGATCCCACACTCATCTGACGGTTGGTGTCGGTATAATACCCGTTTTCCCCGTCCTTGCCGCGGAACGAAATCGTCACATGTGCCGTAAACCGATTCTCTGTCGGCACCTCACGGTAGGTTCCGTCCGTCAAAAGAAGCATGGTCGTTCCCGGCTCGGCGGTTACACTGACGATATCGCCGACATACTCCTTGGTGGTGCGGTCATAGACCTGGCCGCCCTTTTTGAGCGCGTCCACATTATACTGCCGGATATTTTTCACCTCTACAACACATTCCATCGGCTCACCCACGGCAGCGGGAACCTCGCCCGTATTGGAAAAGCGCATCCGAATCCCGAAAATCAGCACAATAACCGCCAAAATTGCAAGCAAGTCAATCACGCTGATCTTTCCAAATAATTTTCCGTCCTTTGTCAGCATCTCATCCACCTCCTACTGTGCTGCGGTGTCTACCGCCAGAACAAAGCCGTAGCCTGCCCAGTTTTTGCTCTTCATCGCGGCGCCCATACCGACCCGCACCGCGTTGCCGTTGATTTCGACCGCCTGTGCGGTCTCGATTCCCTGTCCCTCTAACGTCAGTTTGATGTCATACCGATCGGGGACATGTCCTTCGCGTACCGCGCCGTCTTTGGTATCATAGCTGAGTGTCACCGCCGGGGTCACCGTAACGTCCGTCACACGGGTCTGCATTTTCTCCTTTTCGCCGATGACAACCGCATCGCCGACCTTGGGCAGCTCCGCAAAATCCTTTTCCTTTGATGTCAGTTCCACCATCATGGTGACCTCGGTATCCTGTGCAGCGGCCTGCTGTGCCTTCTTTCCGCGCAGAAGATATCCGCCTGCCGCCACGGCGGCAATCAAAACCAAAAGAATCAGTCCGTCCATGAGATTCCATTTCGCTTTCATAATCCACAACCTTTCTCTATGTTATGCCTTTGTTTTTCGTTTCTGACCCGCCACCGACTCGTACACTCGTTCGATCGCGCGGGTGTTGACCGCAGCCGTAAACTTTTCTTCAAAAATCCTGCGGCAGTTTTGCGCCATCGTTTGATACAGCGCCGCATCGCAGAACAGCTGCTCCAGCCGATCCGCCAACGCAGCCGCGTCATGCGTGGGAGTGATAAATCCGTTGACGCCGTCCTCAATCACGCCGGGGTTTCCGCCAAAGTCCGATACGACGGCCGGTTTTCCGAGGCTCATCCCCTCTAAAAGCGAGAGGCTGGTTGCCTCGGTGCCGAACGAACAGTTAACCTGTACGTCCATGCGCTGCATCAGCGGCGCAACGTCCGTGACAAAGCCCATCATAATGACCCGATCCTCTAAATGCTTTTCTTTGATCTGCGCTTTTAGCTTTTGTTCCATCTCGCCGGTTCCGGCAATCAGGAACTTGGCATCAACGCCGCGGCTGCGCAGAATCTCGGCGGCCTCGATAAAATACGTATGCCCCTTTACCACATTCAGCCGCGCGGCCATGACCGCGACCTTATCGCCGGGAGCAATTCCAAAGGTACGCTCCAGCTTTGCGACCGCTTCCTCCGAAACCTCCGGCAGCGCCGCAACGCCGTTTAAAATAACCTCAATCTTCTTGGCGCTCACGCCCGTATCGGTCAGATTATCCTTGGCCGCCTCGGCCACCGCAATAATTTTTGACGCGGTCAGATTATTGACCAACCCGTTGATTTGCTTGCCCGGAAAACGCGTCAATGCCGCCGGCGGCGGAAACACGCTGTGCCTGGTATACACCACCGGGATTCCCAGGCTAAACGCCGCAAACCGTGCCGACATGCTGGCGTGCGTATGCACCACGTCCGGCTTCAGCTTTTGAAAAAGCCGCCGCAGCGCACGTACTGCTCGAAAATCCAATGATTTTTCCGCCAGGTTCTCCATCTCGTACACCGGAATGTCAAGCGCCGCGATTTCCGGCTTTAACAGGCTGTCCTTCGGCAGCACCGCCCCGACGGAAAACCGGCTTCGGTCAAACGTTTTTAAAAAGGTCAGGATACATTTCCCAGCGCCGCCGATGTTAGAATCGGAGGACACCTCTAATACTTTTAACACCCAAACGCCTCCTTTTCTCCGGCGGTGAGCTGCGCCGCAACCGTGCAGACCGCCATTGCAATTCCTAGCGTCAGCCAAAAGATCAGCATCACGCGGTAGTTATAAAAGCAGTTGTCAAACATGCCCTGGATCAAAAAGCCGCATACACCGGCGCACAGTGCGCAAACGAGCGTGGAAAGCGGTTTCCCTTTGCCGCCGCCGATTTGATAGCCCACCATCGCCTTTTTGAAAAACAGCACAAGAACCAGGAGAAAAACGACAATTCCCACCACGCCGGATTCCACCAGAATCTGTAAAAACAGGTTGTGCGAATGCGGCGCTACGATTCCGTTATAGGAATAAAAGGGATAGACCTGGGTGAACGCCTCAGCACCCATGCCGATGCCGGATATCCAAAAATCCCGGATCATGGCAAGCGTTCCCATCCAGATATAAACGCGGTACGAGGTGGAGGAATCCTCCATATTGCCGATGCTGGTAAAGCGGTTTAAGATGCTCTGCGGCAAAACTGCCGGCAGCAGCGGCAGCGCAATCAGTGCAAGCCCCCAAAGCTTACCGGCCGCAAAGGTGATAAAGACGGCGGCCGCCAGCAAAAGACCGATCCAGCACCCGCGGGAAAAGGTCAGAATCAGCGCAAGCAGCATCACGGCGGCGATTCCGGCATAGGTCAGCCGGGCAAGCGGTTTTTTCACCACCCACATCAGGCCGATCGCAGCCGGCAGCACCAACAGAATATATTCGCCCAGCACGTTGGGGTTTTCCAGTGTGGAATAAATCCGCATTTTGATATCCTGAAACATCTCTTCGTCCATCCATGCCTGTGCCGTATCCCAGCCGAACAGATACTGCGCAATGCCGTAAAGGCATACCAAAAATCCCGAAATCACAAAGACCACCAACAGGTGCCAAAGCTGGTGCTTGGCGGTAATCAAATTGGTTACCAGGAAGTAGGCTGCAATAAACACGGCGTAAATTGCCCAGATTTGCAGACTCTTTGCGCGTGCAAAAGAGGTCATGGCGCAAAGCAGATAAATCAGGACAAAGGAGAACAAAAGCAGTCCCATGCCGTCACGGCGCCATACAAAGCCACGGTGCGTGATACTGTAAATCATCAGAGAGAACAAGGTCAGCATCGCCAGCCCCGCCATTGCCATGGTCGGCGCAAGCGGCGCCAAAAAGACCAGCAGATATAATCCGGCAATCGGCCGTTCTAAAATCAAAAAGAATACGCAAAACGCCGGCAGCATGGCCGCGCCGAGCAGCGGATCGGTCAGACCGCCGGACAGACCGCAAAGCAGCCCGGCCAGCGCCGCGATCATAAGCCGCAGCTTGCCCTCGGTTTCCTGTTTGTCATACCAATCGTAGCGCGGTTTTATCTGCAGCATACCGCAAATGAATGATACCAGCTTTGATGCACGCAGCCAATCGGTTGCGTTGCGGTCAAAAAACACAAGAACGATTCCAAACAGTGCGGCAAGCAGCAGCGGCAAGGGTGATACCGCTGTTTTGGACAGCGCCGCACCAATGGCGCATCCCGCTGTGCAGCCCAGGGTTAAAAGCCCCAAAAAACGCAGATTCAGCGCCAGAACGTTATGCAGATACAGTCGGCACAACCCGATGATGCGGCTCTTTTTCAAAAGCGCACCAAGCGGCTCTGCAAAGCGCCGCCCGATTGCCTCCGGCAGCGAAAACGGCCAGAACAAAATTTTGCCGAAGATACTTTTTGCAGCAGCGTCCTCGCTGATATGCGCCTTCCGAAACCAGCCGGCGATCCGGCTTTTTTGCCAAAGCCCGGCCAGCCCGTCATAAAGGCGGCGCAGCAGGCGATACAGTACACTGTTTTGAATCCATCGCCAAAGAAAAAGCCAGATTGCCTCAAAATAACCGGGATTTTGATTCATATTACCCCTACTTTCTCAAAAAGATTTTCAAACCGCTGCGCAGCAGATTTACGCGCAGCAGATAACAAAGCCCCAAATAGAGCACGGCGGCAGGCAAGGCCGCAAGACACAGGCGCAGCAGTGTCATCACCATTCCGGTGCCAAGCCCGGATACCGCGGCATAGACAGTATGTGCAAGATAGGCCGTCGGTAAACCGCAAAGCAGCATTTTTACCGCATCTTTGACAAATCCGCGCGAAATGGTTCCGCGGCGGCGGCGCTGAATCATCACCATCAAAAGAACCGCCATGATCAAAGAGCTGACCGCGCTGGCAAGCGCCAATCCGCCGACCTGCATCGCAAAGAGCCGTACAAAGACAAAGGCGCCGGCAAAGTTTGCCGCAATTCCGAAAAGCGAAACCAGCATCGGCGTTTTTCCGTCGCCGATGGCATAAAAGCTTTTGTTCAGCACCTCGCACACGGCGTAACCAACCATTCCGATGGAATAATAAAACAGTGCCGTCGCGGTGATCGCGGTGGATTCCGCCGTAAAGGCGCCGCGCTCAAACACAACGCGGATAATCGGCTGCGAAAGCGCCAGAAACAGTGCGGAAATCAGCGTAATGATCAAAAAAATCCAACCCAGCGACTGTTGCGTCATTTTTGCAAAGCTATCGTTTTGATCTTCGCCGCTGAGCCTCGACAGTTTCGGAAAAATAAAGTTTGTCACGGCGTAGGCAAAAACGCCTACCATAATAATATAGATCTTATTGGCCCAGTTCAGCGCCGAAACCGCGCCGTCTCCCAAAGAGGATCCAAAGGACATGTTAATGACATTACAAAGCGGCTGCACCCAGGAGCTGATCAAAACCGGCAGCGCAATGCCTGCCGCCTCCTTCATGCCGGGATCGGTCGGCCGAAACCGCACATGAAAGCGATAGCCAAACTTTTTCAGCCAGGGCAGCTGAACAAAAAGCTGGAGCATCCACGCGGCCAGCATGGACACCGCCACACCGAAAAGCCCCAGACGGTTGCCGAAAACAGCAAGATAAAGAATCATCACGCCGTTTGATACGACGCTAATCAAGGACGGTACGGTAAATTCGCCGTACGACTGCAAAATCCCGACCGAGATATAGGCCGCCGCGGTAAACGCAATGGATGGAAAAAGAATCCGAAGCAGCGCGGCCGTGGTTTCAACCTTGCCGGGGATTGCCGCATAGCCCGGCGTCATCAGACGCACCAGCGGCTCGGCAAGCAATATGCCAAGCAGCGCGGCCGCCATGGCGATGGAAACCACCACCGTCATAAAGCAATCCGCAAACTCCAGCGCAGAGGCCTCCCCCTCCTGCTGCATCCGGCGGTTAAAAACGGGTACAAAGGTGGACAAAATCGCCACACCCAGCACCATATCAAAAAAAAGGAGCGGGATCTGCGTTGCGGTATTTAAAATATCGGACGCTGTCCCCTGCCCGTACAGATTGGCAACCATGGTCTCGCGCAGCAGTCCCATAAATTTTGCAAGCAGAATGATGACCGCCATCAGCCCGATGGTCTTTGCGGCCTTTTTTCCGTTTTGCGGCGTTTCGTTCATAGGTGCAATCGCTCCTTTTGTCTTTCCTGTCTGATCGATAAAAAATCATACGGATCTTCGTTTCTTCTGATAGTATAGCCTAATTTTTCAATTTTGTAAATACCGGCAATCAAAACGTAACATTCCATCTTTTTTATGCAGGGTTTCTTATTATTTTCTTAAAGCCGACAATGTTTTTGAGGAAGAGGAGAGGGAAGAGAGGGGTAATGAATAAGAAATAGGAGAAATGACGGAGCGTATGACTGATTTTTTATGCAATAAAAAATCGGAATGGAGCGCAGTCCATAAAATGCGCCGCAGGCGCGACAGGGCTCCCACAAAGCGGCCTTTGTTTTGTGGGACGAAGGAGGAATGACGGAGCGTATGACTGATTTTTTATGCAATAAAAAATCGGAATGGAGCGCAGTCCATAAAATGCGCCGCAGGCGCGACAGGGCTCCCACAAAGCGGCCTTTGTTTTGTGGGACGAAGGAGGAATGACGGAGCGTATGACTGATTTTTTATGCAATAAAAAATCGGAATGGAGCGCA
>URTH01000061.1 GCA_900550775.1 uncultured Eubacteriales bacterium
TATACGCCGAACCCGGACGTGGTTCCCGTCTTAAACAACGGCTATTCCGTCTACGGCAAGCGAACGCTGACCCAGGCCAATCAGGTGCTCAATGCGCGCGGCAGCTATGCCGCCGCCGGAATCAACGCCGACTTTTTCTCGTTTCAGACGGGCGTCCCGATGAGCAACGTTATCATTGACGGTCAGGTTTACTCCAAGGATTCCGGCTGGCTGCCCGCCGTTGGATTCCGGGAGGACGGTTCCGCTTTTATGGGGACGCTTCCCATCGTAACCACCATGACGACAAACCTTGGCAGCATCACGGTAGAATGCTTAAACAAATACCGTCAGCCCTACGCCCTGTACCTTTACAGCAGCGTTTACGGCGACAGTACCCATGCAAGCGGTCAGGGAATCAACGTCATTCTAGGCTCAGTCAGCAGCTGCATCACCTTAAACAGCACCGTCACCGCCGTGGTGGAAAGCGTCACCGAGGACGACGGTTCGGTACCGATCCCGGATGGAAAGCTGGTTCTCAGCGTGGACGCCTCCGCCGCACAGGAAATCAAAGACCGGCTTCAGGCTCTGCCGGTTGGGGCTGCGGTCTCGATCCGCACCGAGGACGCCACCCATGACGCACGCTGGGAGAGCGCAAAGTATGCGCTCGGCGCCCAGGGCGGCAAGCTGATCACCGGCGGAAACCTTGATTATACGGACGAATCCGCCGCACCGAGGACGGCGCTCGGCATTCGTGCCGACGGTACGATCCTGTTTTATACCATTGACGGCAGGCAGACCGGTTACAGCTACGGCGCCAGAAAGGAAACGGTCGCGCGCAGACTGCTGGAGCTTGGCTGTGTGGAGGCCATCAACTTAGACGGCGGCGGTTCTACCGCCATTGGCGGAACGCTCCCCGGCACCACGGATTTTCGGGTATTCAACTCCCCGTCGGACGGCGGTCTGCGCAGCTGCGCCAACTTCTTCTTTTTGAAAAAGAACAACGCCCCCAGCGGCATCCCCTACGTTTTAAATCTGTCCGACTGGGGAAAGCCGGTTCTCTCCGGATCCTCTATTCAACTTAGGGTCGAGAGCGCCTACGACACGTCTTACGGGCCGGCAACCGTGCCGCAAAACGTCACCTTTTATCTGGAAAAGGATGCCGCAACGCCCTCGCCGGACGGCCTTGGCAGCGGCGTTTACGAAAACGGCTTTGTCACCGTCCGCGGCAACGGCGATGTCTATGTGGCCGCAAAGAGCGGCGATGCCTACGGCAGCACACTATTGCGCGCGGTTGCCACACCGGAGCAGCTCCGTATCTTTAACGCTAACACCGGGGAAGGGGTCAGCGACCTGGTGATGAACCCCGGCGACAGCATCGCATTATCCGCCACCGCCTACTGGGGCGGAGAGGCTATGGTAGTTGCCAACGAAAGCTTTACCTGGCGCGCAGTCAGCAACAGCAGCAGCATCGGAAGCATTAGCGATAACGGCGTGTTCACGGCCGGGCAGAACAATGGCGCAACCGGCATTGTCGCCGTCAACGCCGGTCTCTGTACGGCAGAAATCCCGGTTCGCATCCGCACTACCGATGAAATCGTGGCGCCGCCCGTCTATCCCCAGATACAAGCCGGCATCACGGACGGCGTTTACCGCGCCGCGCTCAGCTGTACCGGCAGCCGCATCACCGCCGAAAATATCAAACTGTATATGGACGGCACGCCGGTTCCTTTCCAATACGATGCCGCAAGTCAGGCGCTTACCTATTCCTTTGCTGACACTGCCGCACAGTACCACCGCTTTACGATTTCCGCCACGGCTGAAAACGGAAACAGCGCCATCAAAACCACCGACAACGGCTCCCTTTCACAGTTGGAAAATCCGTTCCCGGACACAGGAAATCACTGGGCTAAGGACTTCATCAGCTATATGGCAAAATACGGCGTGGTCAGCGGCAGCGATGACGGAGACGGAAATCTGCGTTTTCTTCCGGACAACAACATGACGCGCACCGAATTTGCCATTATGCTTTGCAATTATCTGAACCTGAACCCGGACGATTACAACGATACGCCGCTCCCCTTTACTGATACCGCCGATATCCCTTGGTGGGCGGTTGCAAGGGTTCGGGCAGTCTACGCGCGCGGCATTATGCAAGGACAGCTCACCGATTACGGCGTTGCTTTCAAGCCAAACGATCATATCCGTCGTATGGAATACGCGATATCGGTCGGCAGACTGTTGCCCAAAGGCCTGGCCGGCGCACCGATTACCGCGGCAGACGGCACAGATATTCCCTTCTGGGCAAAAGAGGATTTGAAAATCGCCACCGCACAGGGAATTTTAAACGGCTATCCCGACGGCACCTTAAAGCCGGAACGCAGCGTCACCCGTGCGGAAGCCGTAAAAATTCTATACACCATATTTGGTATCGGAAAATAAAATATCGGGGCTTAGCCACTATCGGCTAAGCCCCAATATTTTTATATCAAGTTGATGAAAATGCCGCCCAGCACGGTACGGTTCTGAAAACCGCGGAACCGTCCGTCACTGCTGTAATACCAGTCCGTAAACGGTACCCGATCCGGCGTATCGCAAAGCATCCTATGGATTGCGCCGACGATCGTCTCAAAATATTCTGTATTTTCGGTCAGCACCGTGGTCCACATCTCCCAATCCGTCTTGGTGTAGTCGTTGCGGATATCCAGCGGCACACCGTACGGCTGCATCTTGCTCTGATACAGCGCCACCTCTTCCTCCGCAATTTTCGGATTAAAAATATGGATATCCAAAAGGCGATCCCAAACCAGATTATACTTCAGCCCCCAGGAGTCCGGGCGGTCAAAGGTCAGACGGCTGCCTTGTTCCGCCTTGGCGTCCTTTTCCCATTTTTTCGCGTATTCTGCGGCAATGTCCTGATACTTTTGATCTCCAAACAGCTTTCCGTAAGCGGCAATGCCCAAAATCGCCTTAATGCTCAAGTTACAGTTGTGCGCCAGATGTCCGGCAAAGTCATCGGTGCAAAGCTGATCGCCCGGATCGTAACCGAATTCCACCAGGTAGTCCGCCCACTGCTTTAAAATCTTTTGATGCTGCTTGGCAAAGCCGTCACCGCCTGCATACTTTGCGGCGGCAGCCACACAGAGCAGCATGTTTCCGCATTCTTCAACCGGCATCTGATCTCTTTCTTTACTGTCGCCGTACACGTTTCCGTCCACCAGCGGATATCTTCCTGCATCATGCGGCGCATAAGGGTGCGGCCAGAACCCGTCATAAACCTGTTTAAAGATTGGGCGCAGCATACCCAAAACCAGTTCGGGGTTATACTTTAAAAACAGAGGAATCGACGGATAGGTCACGTCCAGCGTTGCCGCGCAGCCGTTGGAGAAGCACTCCTTGGAGATAAAGAGGATCTCTCCGTTTTCATCCGCGGCCAGCTTGTGGGCAGCAATTGCCTGCCGATAGGCAAGGCAGATTAAATCGGTGTACTTTTCGCCGTACTTTTCCGCCTCCGCCGTCAGCTCCGCATCAAATGCGTCACACATGTTGCGAATCGCCGGATATTCCAAAACAGCGGCCGTCAGCATATCCGAAAAACTGTCAAAAAATGTGCGGTAATACTCGTTTTGCGCCTTGCCGTAGTATTCGATACCGCAAACCTCATCATAGGCAATCACAATCACGCCGTCCTTTTCTTCCTTTTCAACGGCCATATACGGTTTTTCCGAAAAGGCGCGGTAGGTCTTTTGCACATCCAGAGCGGCCTGCTGCACGCTCTTTTTTTGTATCATTTTTTTAAAATCCACCGGCATTACGCTGCGCTCTGCCAGATGAAGATATCCCCAATCGATCCCCACATCGTCGCCGCTCTTAGACAGCACATTTTGAATTAAATTACCGCAGCTGAGCGACAATGCCGTCTTTTTAAATACCACATCCTGCTCCCAGTTGTCGGCACAGCACTCCGAGGATATCGCAAAAACGAACCGTGCCTTTTCCGCCTCTTCTTTTTTTGCCTCCATATGATATTCCATATAGCTGACCGGGCGGGATAAAATATCCGGCCGATCAAGCAAAAGCGACGTCCGAAACGCCAGAGTCACCCGCAAAAGCTCGTTTTCAAATTCATAAAACGTACAGAGCGGCGTTACTTTTCTCTTGGTCTGAGGCAGCACCTTGCCGCGAACCCGATAGTAATGATGATCCGGGTGCTCCGTTCCCATCAGGGTATACCACTGCTCTCCGATCAGAACCCCTGCAAACATAGGGTTTGCACGTCCGGTCCAGTTACGGGTCGTGTCATCGTACAGACAGTCCGCAAATGACCAGATCGAAAAATACGGATCTACGGTCACAAGCGGAACCGCCGGCGGTCTGAAATTCATAAAAATTCCTCCTTGTTCTTGCTTTTCTTGTATTATATTGTTATAATACAGGTAAAACAATGTAGAAAACCATTATTTTGATGAGGAATCCACGCATGAAGGAAATTATTTATACTTTTTTGCAATCAGAATCAAACCGTGCGCTGATGCAGCTTCAGATCTGCGGCACCTCTTACTGCGACGGCACCTACCGCATTGACCGGCCGCATTCGGGCTGTGCCTGCCTGGAATATGTGGCACACGGAACGGGCACCGTGATTGCAGACGGCCGCACCTTCTACCCCAAAGCCGGGGACAGCTATTTTTTGCAATGCAATCAGAGTCATCTCTATTATTCGGACGCAAAGACACCGTGGACAAAATATTTTATCAATCTGTCCGGGTCGCTTTTGGAGCATATGATTGACGGCTATGGACTGCGCGGCATCAATGATTATCCCTCGCTCTCCACCAAGGCAGAGCTGCTCGGCATTCTTGCCGCCGCACGGCGGCCGGGCGATCCGACCGAGGAAGTCCTCGGCCTGCTGCACCGCATCTTTTTTAAAATGCATCAGCACCTTTTGGGCAGCGCCGCCGGCAACCGGGAGGCAGACGCCATTCGCGCCTTTTTGGATTTGCATATCAAAAAGCGATTCCGCTTAGAGGATTTGTGTCATTACCTTAAAAAATCCGAATCCCAGGTTATCCGCATTTTTAAAAAGGAGTACGGCACCACGCCCTATGTCTATCTGATGGATCAGCGGATTGAGCTTGCCAAGCAGATGCTGCTCGGCACGGTGCTCTCGGTGCGGCAAATTGCACTGGAGCTTTGCTTTGCCGATGAATACTATTTTTCCAACTTTTTTAAAAAGAAGACCGGCATGTCCCCGGCAAAGTACCGCACATCGCCGCGGCAGGATTTCACCGACACCGTATAACCGCACAAAAAGAGATGGCGCGAAAATTCGCACCATCTCTTTTTTATACTTCCATAATGATCGGTAAAATCATCGGGCGGCGTTTGGTTTTGCTGAGCAAAAATCCGCCCACATCATTTTTAATTCTGGTTTTCAGCGTCGTCCAGTCGATCGTGTTGCCGCCGGTGCATTCGTCCACAACATTCACCGCAACCTTGTGTACCGCCTCCATCAGATCCTCGGACTCTCTGACGTAGACAAATCCGCGCGAGATGATGTCCGGGCCGGCCGTGCAGGCGCCGCTGGCCTTATCAATCGTAAGAACCACCACGATAATTCCGTCCTCCGCCAGATGCTTACGGTCACGCAGCACGATGTTTCCCACATCGCCGACGCCGAGACCGTCCACCAGCACCTTGCCGGACGGAACCGTCCCGGTAATTTTAGCCTGGGTTTTGGAAATCTCAAGCACCTTGCCGATATCCATCAAAAAGATGTTCTTTGCGTCCATTCCCGTTTGCAGGGCAATGTCGCGGTGATAACACAAATGCCGGTATTCGCCGTGCACCGGGATAAAATACTTCGGGTTGGCCAGGGATATCATAATCCGCAGCTCCTGCTGGCAGGCGTGGCCGGAAACGTGCACATTGTCCTGCCGCTCATGAATCACCTCGGCGCCGTGCTTTAACAGTTCGTTCACCACATTGGAAACCGCTTTTTCGTTGCCCGGAATCGGGCTTGCCGAGATGATAACCATATCGGTCGGTTCAATGTTAATCTTACGGTGGACAGAAAACGCGATTCTGGTGAGCGCCGACATCGGTTCGCCCTGACTGCCGGTCGTTACAATCACCAGTTTTTCCCTCGGATAACGCCCGATTTCATCAATGTCAATCAGGGTATTTTTTGAAATATTCATATACCCCAGTTCAATGGCAGCGTTTAACACGTTCACCATACTTCTGCCGGAAACCGCAACCTTTCTGCCGTATTTTTCGGCCGCGTTAATGATCTGCTGCACCCTATGTATGTTCGATGCAAAGGTTGCAACAATGATCCGCTTGTCTACGCCCCGGTCAAACAGGGTGTCAAAGGTCTTGCCGATGGTGCTTTCACTCATGGTATAGCCCGGACGATCCGCATTGGTACTGTCCGAAAAGAGCGCCAAAACGCCCTGTTTTCCAAGTTCGCCGATCCGCGCCAGATCAATCATTCCGCCATCGATCGGCGTCGGGTCGATTTTAAAGTCACCGGTATGCAAAAGCACACCGATCGGCGTATGCAGCGCAATTGCCACCGCGTCCGCGATCGAGTGATTGGTATGGATAAACTCCGCCACAAAGACGCCCAGCTTTACGGATTCCCCGGCCTCCAGCGTATTGAGCTTTGCCGACCTCAAAAGGCCATGTTCCTTCAGCTTGTTCTTTAAGATTCCCAGCGTCAGCCGCGTACCGTAGACCGGCACGTTAAATTCCTTCAGCACATACGGAATCGCGCCGATATGATCCTCATGTCCGTGGGTCAGCACAATACCGCGGATTTTGTCCGCCACCTTATGCAGATAGGTGATATCCGGGATTACAATATCGACGCCCGGCATATCATCATCCGGAAACGCCATACCGCAGTCCAAAATCAGGACATCGTCCCCGTACTCAAAGACGGTCAGGTTTTTTCCGATCTCGTGCAGTCCGCCCAGCGGAATCACTTTAATTTTTTTGTTGCCGCCGCGTGCCGGCGCACTGCTTCCCTTTACCGCCGCAACCCTTTTGGCAGCCGTGGCCTTTTTGGCCGCAATCGCCTTGGCCGGCGCGGCCGCTTTCTTGGCCGCCGCCGATTTCACCGGCGCGGTAATTTTTTTCCCTCCTGCCGCCGGCTTTGGCACGGCAAGATTTTTTGCACTGTTTTTGTTACTGTTTCTTCTCACAATTTCCTCCTATCTTTGTCCGTTCTCATCGTAATTGCACAACAAAAGAAGAGGTTCAAACCGAGCGGATTCTCCGTCCGCTTTGCGAAAGACGCGCATAACAGCAGATTCTGTTCATTCTCTCCGGCACAACAGATCTGACCCTGTCAAACGAAGTCTGTGGATCGCGTATTGTTTCAACCTGTTTTTCATTTTGTCAGGCCGGCCGAAAAAGCGGATCCGGGCGCATCTTCCAAAATCGGCGCACGGACGATTCTTTTCCGGCAAATCCGAAACGAGACAGCATTCACAGCCCGGTTCCGTTTCGACCCGTCTCATACGGCAGTATTTTCATACCGCCGGGTTCCGAACAAATCATTCCTTGTCATTATACACGACTTCATACAATTTGGCAAGCCTTTTTCTCATTTTATACAAATTCTTTTGTTTTCTTCATCAACTGACAAAAAATTTTCCCGTCCCTCTTTTCTTTTATGTAAAAATATTGTATACTGTTTTTCGTGAGCCTATACGCAAAAAAGGAGAAAATGATTATGGTACAGCTTAACAATCAATGGGATGACCTTTTAAAGGACGAATTTCAAAAGCCCTATTATCAAAAGCTGCGTGCAATCCTCGCGCGTGAATATCAAACCTACACTGTCTACCCGGACATGTATGATATTTTTAATGCGCTGCGCGCCACCGATTATAAGGACGTAAAAGCCGTCATTTTAGGTCAGGATCCCTATCACGGGCCGGGACAGGCGCACGGCCTCTGCTTTTCGGTCAAGCCCGGCGTACCGGCGCCGCCGTCACTGAAAAATATCTTTAAAGAGCTCAAGGATGAGCTTGATATCCCGATTCCGGACACCGGCTATCTGATGCCGTGGGCAAAGCAGGGCGTGCTGATGCTCAACACGGTTCTCACCGTCCGTGCCGGAGAGGCCAACAGTCACAAGGGGCTCGGCTGGGAAACTCTGACCGACCGCGTCATCGAACTGCTGAACGATCGGGAGCAGCCCATGGTATTTTTCCTCTGGGGTGCCAATGCAAAAAGGAAACGCGAGCTGCTTACCAACCCGTCCCACCTCGTCTTAAGCTGTGCACACCCCAGCCCCCTCTCCGCCAGTAGTGGATTTTTCGGCTGCGGCCACTTTAAGGCCTGCAACGATTTTTTAAAAAAGCATAACATGACGCCCATCGACTGGCGGCTGTAACACGCGGCTTGTCGTATCTCACAAGGAATTTTACGGATTTCCTCCGTTTTTTCTCTGTTTTATCAAGAACTTCTTATCCTGCCGCCCTTGACAAGATTCTAAGGTTAAGATACAATACTATAAGAAGAAACGGCCGTTTCTTCTGCCACAGTACAATCAGAAAGGATGATGCAAAATGGGCATGACACTGGCTCAAAAGATTTTGAAAAATCATTTGGTCTGCGGTGAAATGATTCCCGGTCAGGAAATCGGGATTCGGATCGACCAGACCTTAACACAGGACGCAACCGGAACCATGGCATACCTCGAATTTGAGGCAATGGGCGTTCCGCGGGTAAAGACCGAGCGTTCTGTTGCATATATCGATCACAATACCCTGCAAAGCGGTTTTGAAAACGCCGATGACCACCGGTTTATCGGCAGTGTTTGTAAAAAGCACGGCATCTATTTTTCAAGACCGGGTAACGGCATCTGTCACCAGGTACACCTGGAACGTTTCGGCATTCCGGGCAAGACCCTGATCGGCTCGGACAGCCATACGCCGACCGGCGGCGGCATCGGCATGCTGGCGTTCGGTGCCGGCGGTCTGGACGTTGCAGTCGCTATGGGCGGCGGGGCATACTACATTCCGATGCCGAAGATGGTCCGCGTTAATCTGACCGGCAAG